>JBGUKW010000167.1:0-12351 GCA_045114665.1 Candidatus Xenobia bacterium
GAGAGAACTCATAAGACCTCTAATTTAAAATGGAGGCAAGGTTCGTTAATATCCCAGAATCCCCTAAATTTATGGGGAGTATGTCAAGAGTCAGTTTTTCAATATTAAAAGAAGAAAATATTGATAGAAGTGATTTTAAAAATCATCCTTATCATTATAAAAAGATAAATAATCCGACAAATCCCATACATTTTGATCAACTCCCTGAAAATATCCGCAAAATAATGGATTCTCACAGAATGAGAATAGATGCTCACAATACAAAATATTTTTTTATTCCAGAAATTTATAAAGATGCCTCTGGAACTATAAATAAAGAGGCAAGAAACAATAAATTGGTCTGTAAGCCAATGCGTGAGAGATAAATAAATCCCCCTCGATGTTGAGTTCAAACATTGAGGGGGATTTGTTTGTTTTATATTTCTATTGTATATGGATTGACACCTTCTGGACTAAAACTCATATTAACACATTTTATTCTGCCTTTTACGAGTTCTTGTCTTTCATGGATATGACCCCAAAGTGCAAGACAGACTTTTGGATGTCTATATAAAACTTCACCTAAATATTTACTTCCTGCCCAAGCATTTCTTACACAAGCCACAGCTGTTGCATTTTTCCTTATAAGACCTTCTTTAAATGGGACACAATGGAAAACAGCTACTATTTTTCTTGCATTTCCTTCAATAGAAGCTATGTCATCTTCGAGTTTTTCTTTCATCTGATCACAGAATATTACATCATCAGGAAAGCCTTTTATATAGTCAATGTCATTAGTTCCTGTCTGTTCAATACTGAAGAGTGTTTTTATTTTGACATATCCTCTTTTCCAATCAGCTTGTGTCATCTGAGCCCAACTGACTACCTGTTTTGTTTCTTGCAAATTATCATCAAGCCTTATGAATTTAGTTCCAAAAGGTGGTGAATAAGTTCTTACAAAAGTATAGTCAAACCAACCTATATTTCCTGCAAAACCTATATCTTTATATAATAGAGGTTGTTTTTCAAGAGAATAAAAGCCATATTTTTCATATATTGCAGGAAGTACATTTTGTAATCTATTTAGAGAGGTTTCAGTGCTGTTTTTATCTGCAATCCATAGATCATGATTGCCTGAAACATACATTTTTAGACCACGAAAATTTGATATAGAAGCCAAAAAATCTTCTAAAGCTACATCATTTGCAGGAGCAATATCTCCTCCTAAAATAAGAACTTCTGCATCACTTTTATTTATTGCATCAACCATTTGAGGCAATCTTGCATTGTTCTTAGGGATATGAATATCTGAAACAGCTATTATTTTCATAGTATTTTTTTTCCTAAATTAGTGAATTCTATCGCCAGGTTTTGCTCCATTATCTGGTCTTAAAACAAATATATCACTTCCACCAGGACCTGCAGCAACAACCATGCCTTCGCTCATGCCAAATTTCATCTTTCTTGGTTGTAGATTTGCAACTATTACAACTTGAGTTCCTTCAAGTTGTTCAGGAGTATAAGCAGATTTTATACCTGCAAATATGTTTTTTTCAATTCCTCCACCGATGTCAACTATCAAATGGAGTAATTTTTTGGCACCTTCAACATGCTCAGCTTTTTTGACATATCCAACTCTCAAATCTATTTTAGCAAAATCATCTATTGTACATTCAGGTGCAAGTGGTTCTATCTCAGAAATTTCTTCAACTTTCTCTTCTGTTTTTTCTTTTATTTCAACAGCATTTTCTTTTTTAGTTTCTTCTGTCATTTTGTCTATACTCTCTTTCTCAGTTCTTGTTGCAAGATGTGGAAGTTTTTCAATTTGTCTATTTTCAAGGGTTGAATTGATATTTGACCAATCCATGTTTCCTGTTTTTAGACTTGCTTCTGTTTTAGAAGCAAATTGTGGCATTACTGGTTTTAAATATAATACCAAGAGTCTAAATGCTTCGAGAGAGGCTGTCAATTTTGCTCTTGTCTTTTCTGGGTCTGTTTTGACAAGGCTCCATGGCTCACTGTCTTCAACAAATTTATTTGCTACATCAGAGAGTCTGCATATTTCACGCATTGCTCTTGCATAGTCAAGTTTTTCATAAAGTTGTTTTATTGTTTCAGCACTATTTTTGATTTCATCAATAAAAGGCAAATCTTCTTCAAGTATTTTTCCTGTTTTGCTTTCAAGAGATCTTGAAAGAATAGAAGATGTTCTAACTCCTAAATTTGCTATTTTTCCAACGATATCTGAATTAACTTTTGAAACAAAATCATCAAAATTTAAATCTATGTCTATTATACCGCCTGATAATTTACAGGCATAGTAATATCTCAAAAATTCAGGATTTATATATTTTGCAAATGTAGAGGCTTTTATAAATGTTCCTCTTGATTTTGACATTTTTTCTCCATTTATTGTCAAAAAACCATGGACAAAAACTTTGTCAGGAGTTCTAAATCCTGAAGACATCAACATAGCTGGCCAAAATAGACAGTGGAAATAGATAATATCTTTTCCGATAAAATGACATATTTCAGTATCAGGTGATTTCCACCATGATTCAAAATCTGATGAATTTTTATCACACCAATTTTTAGTTGAAGCTATATAACCTACTGGAGCATCGAGCCAAACATAGAAATATTTGTCATCTGTTCCAGGGATTTTAAATCCAAAATATGGTTCATCTCTCGATATATCCCAATTTTTGAGACCTTCTTTAAACCATTCATTTAATTTTTTATGTATTTCTTCTTGAACATGACCACCACCAAGCCATTCTTGAAGCTCTTTTGAGAAATTGCCCAATTTGAAAAAGTAATGTTTTGAATTTTTCATTATTGGTTTGCTGTGGCAGACTGTACAATAAGAATCAGAAAGTTCTGCAGGATCGTAAGTTGCTCCGCATTTTTCACAAGAATCACCATATTGGTCTTCAGCCCCACATTTTGGGCATGTTCCTTTTATAAAGCGATCAGGAAGAAACATTTTGTCTTTTTCACAGTACATTTGTGAAATCTCTTTTTCTTCTATATGACCACCTTGTACCATTGAATTGAATATGTGTTCACATATATTTTTATTTTCTTCAGAATGAGTTGTATAATAATTATCAAATTCTACAAGAAATTTTCCGAAGTCTTCAATTCTTTCTTCGTGTATTTTTGATATATACTCCTCATTTGTCATTTTGGCTTTTCTTGCACCAATCATGACTGGAGTTCCATGGGTATCATCTGCACACATATATCTGCAGTCAACACCATTCATTTTATGATTTCTAACCCAAATGTCCGTCTGTATATATTCTACTAAATGTCCAAGATGAAGTGGACCATTTGCATACGGAAGTGCGGAAGTAACTAATATTTTTTTCTTGTTCATGAATTTCCCCATTGAGATTATATATTAACTAAAATAATATAATTCTAATTAATTCCATTCTTAAATTTAATTTTCCTACTATATGTAGTATATATTACAATATTTTCACAATTTCAGATTTTTTTAAAAAAAAATTGTCTGAGGTATTGACAAATTTTTTAGTTTGAGGTATTATATGACCACGTTAAGACACTAACTAAATGTTTGCGGGGATAACTCAATTGGCAGAGTGCTAGCCTTCCAAGCTGGATGTTGCGGGTTCGAGCCCCGTTCCCCGCTTTTTAAATTTCTAAAAAACTTAGAAATGACTATATCCGCCTTTGAGTTTAACAGAAAAAGACGGAGACAGATTCACCATATCTGGAGAATTAAGGGATATAATTGCGGTCTGTGTCTGATGCTGGGGTAGCTCAGTAGGTAGAGCACATCCTTGGTAAGGATGAGGTCGACGGTTCAATCCCGTTCCCCAGCTTTTTTTATATAATTTTAAAAATTGTAGTTCACATTTTCTATTTGCTTAATTTTTTAAGCACTCGTAGCTCAATGGATAGAGCGGTGGACTCCTAAGCCAAGGGTTGGAGGTTCGAGTCCTCTCGGGTGCGTTTTTTTTGTGTTTTAATATTTTTAAGTTTTTTTTTGATTCGGTATCGTTTCCTGTATTTTTTTTCTGATAGTCAAAAAATGCCATACTAAATTTGTTGGGATTCAGAACCGTGTCAATTATTTTTGACTGTTTATTTATTTTAGGAGGATAATATGGCAAAACAGAAATTTGAAAGAACAAAGCCACACGTCAACATTGGTACAATTGGTCACGTTGATCATGGTAAAACAACCCTTACCTCTGCCATAACAAAAGTTCTTGCTAAAAAAGGACTTGCTCAGGCACTCGATGTCGATAAAATCGATAACGCTCCTGAAGAGAAAGAAAGAGGAATCACAATCGCTATCTGCCACGCAGAATATCAGACAGATAAAAGACACTATGCACACGTAGATTGCCCAGGACACGCTGATTATATCAAAAATATGATCACTGGTGCTGCCCAGATGGATGGAGCAATCCTCGTAGTATCAGCTTCAGATGGTCCTATGCCACAAACTCGTGAGCATATCCTTCTTGCTCGTCAGGTCAATGTTCCATATATCGTTGTATTCCTCAACAAATGTGATATGGTTGACGATCCAGAGCTCATCGACTTGGTAGAAATGGAAGTAAGAGAACTTCTTTCATCTTATGGCTTCCCAGGAGATGACCTCCCAGTAATCAGAGGATCAGCTCTTAAAGTAGTTGAAGACGACCCAGATCCAAAGTGGGAAAAAGCAATACTGGATCTCTGTGATGCCGTTGATGAATATATTCCACTTCCAGAACGTCCAGTTGACAAACCATTCCTTATGCCAGTTGAAGATATCTTCACAATCACTGGTAGAGGTACTGTTGCAACAGGAAGAGTTGAAAGAGGTATCGTAAAGACTGGTGAAGAAGTCGAACTCGTAGGACTTGTTGAAAAACCAAGAAAACTCGTCGTAACAGGCGTAGAAATGTTCAGAAAGATCCTTGATGAAGGTCGTGCAGGAGATAACATTGGTCTTCTTCTCCGTGGTATTGACAGAAAAGACATCAAGAGAGGTCAAGTTCTTGCAAAACCAGGTTCAGTAAAGGCTCATACAAAATTCAAAGCTCAGGTCTATGTCCTTTCAAAAGAAGAAGGTGGACGTCATACTCCATTCTTCAATGGCTACAGACCACAGTTCTATTTCAGAACAACTGATATCACTGGTTCAATCAAACTTCCAGAAGGCGTAGAAATGATTATGCCTGGCGACAATGTCGAAATCGAAGTCGAACTTATCACACCTATGGCTCTTGAACTCAACCTCAGATTTGCTATCCGTGAAGGTGGCAGAACTGTTGGTGCAGGAGTTGTATCCGAGATTTATGAGTAATTTTTAGGAAATTTTTCCGAATAGTGAGGGAGTATCATGGCCAAAAAGGAAGCTCGTATTACCATTTCATTGGCCTGCGGAGATTGCAAAAGAAAGAATTATGCAACAAGAAAGAACAAACAAAATACAACTGACCGTATAGTCATAAAGAAATATTGTCCTTTCTGTAAAAAACATACTCCGCATAAAGAGTCAAAATAGTGAATTGCCTTATAAACAGGACGGAAATTTTCCGTCCTGTTTTGGGGTTTATAAATCTTTTCGTAATACGATAAATAAAAAACGGTAGTAGCGTATGCCGTTAAAAGTCAAATTTCATATAATGTGAAAAACGCTAAAGCCTGTTAGATGTTTTAATTACATCTTTTGTGAAAGGTTGTTGCGACTTTGGAAAAAAAGAAAAATAAAAAGAATAAAATTGATAAAGAAGTTTCTGAACTCAAAGAAAAGTCCGAGACCAAACAGAAAAAAGCAGTAGTTTTATCCAAAAAAGAAGAAAAGAAAGAAAAAGCTAAAGAAATTTCAAAGGCTTCTGCTTCTAAGAAAAATAATAATAATGAAGAAAAGAAAGTCTCTTGGAATCCATTTACTAAAGAAGGACAATATTCAATAAAGGTTTGGTTTCAAGGATTAAAATCAGAACTATGTAAAATTATATGGCCTACAAAGCCTCAGCTTATTGTTTATACTATCGTTGTATTAGTAACACTTGTAAGCGTTTCTGTTTATCTCTTTTTCCTCGGCAAAATTTTTGAATGGTTATTCAAAGGTGCAGGAATTGTATAAAAACCAATGATATAACTAAAAAAATTGAGAAGGATATTTCTTATGAGTGAAAATGATAATGTAAATTTCGAAAATGAAAATTTGGAAGAGTCTAAAAATCAATTAGAACAATCTTCTGAAAATTCTTCTGAGGAAAATATATCTTCTGTTCAGCCTAAAAAAGATCCAAGAATAAAATGGTATGTCATACACACTTATTCTGGATATGAGAAAAAAGTTAAAAGCAATTTAGAAAAAAAGATAAAGAAGTCAAAAGAGAGTATTGGGAAAAATTCCGAAGACTCAAAAGATGTGAGAAATTTAGAAGATTATATTTTTAGAGTTCTTGTTCCAACAGAAGATGAAATCGAATTTAAAGATGGAAAGAAAAAAACAGTTCAGAAGAAAATATATCCAGGATATGTCTTAGTTGAGATGATCATGGATGACTACACTTGGTTTGTAGTTAGAAATACTTCTGGTGTTACTGGTTTTGTGGGGCCTGTGGGAAGTGGAGTAAGACCTGTTCCTTTACCAGATGATGAAGTTGATAAAATTTTGAGACAGATGGGACTTGTCGAACCTGCAAAAGTTAACCTTGATATTTCTTCTGGTCAACTTGTAAAAATTACAAAGGGACCTTTTGAAGGATTTAGAGGTGTTGTAGTCAATATAGAAAGAGACAAAATAAAAGTTCTTCTCACCATGTTTGGCAGGGAAACCCCTGTTGAAGTTGAATTTAACCAAGTCGAGAAGATATAAGAGGTGTTAAATTATGGCAAAGAAAGTAAAAGCAATTGTCAAATTGCAGTGCCCAGCAGGAAAAGCTAATCCAGCTCCTCCAGTAGGTCCTGCTCTTGGTCAACATGGCGTTAATATTATGGAGTTTGTAAAACAATATAACGCTAGAACAGCAAATCAGATCGGTATGACAATTCCGGCTGAAATCACAATTTATGAAGACAGAACATTTACATTTGTTACAAAAACTCCTCCAGCTTCAGCTCTTCTTTTAAAAGCTGCTGGTGTTGACAAAGGTTCTGGAAAACCAAACACAGCTAAGGTTGCAAAGGTTACAAGAGCACAGGTAGAAGAGATTGCTAAGGTAAAGATGCCTGACCTCAATGCTAATGACATTGAAGCTGCAATCAAAGTAGTTGCTGGTACAGCAAGAAGTATGGGTATTGTTGTAGAGTAATAAAATTTTTAAAAAAAATTGAGTTGGGAGGGATTTTAGAATCCCGATATAACCACAGGAGGAATCATGGCTAAAACAGCTAAGAGAATGGCTGCCATTCTCAAAACATATGATAAATTGAACTATTTCTCAGTAGCAGAAGCTGTAGAACAAGTTTTGAAAAATGCTTCAGCAAAATTCAACGAGACAGTTGAAATCCATGTAAAACTTGGAATTGATCCTACAAAGAGCGATCAAACAGTAAGAGGAACTGTAGTTCTTCCAAACGGAACTGGTAAAACTCCAAAGATTATCGCTTTTGTAAAAGCAGATAAAGAAAAAGAAGCACTTGATGCTGGTGCAGAAGCAGCAGGAGCAGATGAACTCATTGCAAAAGTCAAAGCAGGATATTCAGATTTTGAAATCTGCGTTGCAACACCTGATATGATGGGACCTATTGGTAAAGGTCTTGGAAGACTTCTCGCTGCAAAGATGCCTAACCCAAAAGCTGGTACAGTTACAAAAGATATTGGAAAGACAATTAAAGAACTCAAACTTGGTAAAATCCAATACAGAGCTGACAAGCAAGGTATCGTTCACTCTTCAGTTGGAAAAAGAGACTTCGGCAAAGACAAAATTTTGCAGAATATCGCAACACTTCTCGATGCAGTTATTAGAGCAAAACCAGCAGCTGCAAAGGGTACATATATAAAGAGTGTTGTCCTCACTTCAACAATGGGTCCAAGCGTAAGAGTTGACCCACTTAAAGTTCCAGCATTCTTACAGGGCAGAGAAAACTAATTTAGAATATAATGAGTTGTATATTACAGCTTTATAGAAATATTTAGAGGTTTTGTCAATATTTTTTGTAAAGTATTGACAAAATCTCATTTATGATATATAATTTTAAACAGTTTTGGGGTTATAGCTCAGCTGGGAGAGCGCTTGCATGGCATGCAAGAGGTCAGCGGTTCGATCCCGCTTAGCTCCATAAAATTTTAAAGCTCGTATGTTTCACAACATGTGAGCTTTTTTTCAGCCCCAAATTTTTCTCACTTCATTTTATCGGCACAAATTTTACGGTGCTACACCGTTTACATGCAAAGCTCCCCAATGATAGCCCTTTAATTATTCGGTAAATATTAACTAAGGCATGTTGGTTGATTCAAAAAAAATAGGTAAATAAAAAGTTACTGAAAACTATCCAGTATATGTCTGTTTACTTCCACTTTGTCATTGAGAGACTTTATTATGCCTAAATCCCTGCTTTTACGCTGATTAATATTTTGAAATTTCCCCCCAAAAACAGCTTCTTTTACAATAGGTGTTGTTGGATTGCTGAAAAATTTTCTTCTAAATTAATACAAAACAGGAAATATATATTTTTTTTTGAAATAAACAAAAAGAAATTTTTAGGATAATGACATGATAAATAAGGTTAAAACAGCTGTTTTATTGTCGGCAGGTTTGGGAACACGAATGAGACCTATTACAAATTCTATCCCAAAGCCACTTGTAAAAGTAAATAATAAATCACTTATAGAAACTGTTATTGATTCTCTCATATTTTATGGTGTTGAAAATATCTATATTGTTACAGGATATTTGGCAGATAAATTTTCATTTCTTGAAAAAAAATACAATGGCAAATGTGAGATACATCTTGTTCATAACAAAGATTATGAGACAAAAAATAATATATCTTCACTTTATGTTGTGAAAGATTTAATAAAAGATAATTGTTTTATCTGTGAAGCAGACCTTTTTATCCCTGATGAAAAATTATTTTCAACTCTAAATATAAATCGCTCTTGTTATTTTGGGAATTTTGTAGAAGGTCATTCTGATGATTGGGCTTTTGTCTGCGATTTTGATAAAAAAATAACTAAGATTGCAATAGGTGGAGATAATCTTTTTAATATGGTTGGAATTTCTGTTTGGTCAAAAGAAGATTTTCTACAAATAGGAAATAGGGTAGGGGAGATTATGAATGAGCCAAATGGAGATAGTAGATTTTGGGATGAAGCTGTTGACGATATATTAAATAAAATATCTGTACATGTTCTTCCTATTGAAAATGGTCAAATAATAGAAATTGACACTGTAGAAGAGTTGGAAAGGGTCAGAAAAAATTATGAAAAATAAAAAAACTGTTTATATGAGTTTTGCGACAGATATTATAAACAGTGGTCATTTAAATATAATTGAAAAAGCCTTTGAACTTGGTGATATAATAGCTGGAATTCAGACAGATGAAGTTATAGCACAGAATAATCGTTTTCCATTAGTTGATATTGAAGAGAGAATAAGGATATTTTCTTCTATTAAAAATATATCAAAAGTAGTAGTTCAAGATACTCTTTCATATAAAAAAATATTGAATGAGTTAAAACCTGATTATGTTGTACATGGTGATGATTGGGTCAATAATGAACTTTCATTTATAAGAGAAGAAGTAATAAAAATATTATCTGAATATGGTGGAAAACTTGTAGAATTTCCATATACATATAACAATACATTGACACAGTTAAATCACAAACTTAAAATTCAATCAGGACTTCCAGAAGTTAGAAGACCTAAATTGAAAAGGTTGTTGAAATCAAAAGATATTGTTTCAATAATAGAAGCACACAGTGGATTGAGTGGGTTAATTGCAGAAAACACAGTTGTAAGAGTTGATGAAAAATTGAAATCATTTGACGGCATGTGGGTTTCAAGTCTTTGTGATTCAACAATGAAGGGAAAGCCTGACATTGAACTTGTCGATTTTACAAGTCGTATTTCAACAATAGATGAAATAATGGATGTTACAACAAAACCAATAATTCTTGATGGAGATACTGGCGGACTTATTGAGCATTTTGTGTATAATATAAAAACGATTGAAAGAATAGGCGTTTCTGCAGTAATTATTGAAGATAAAAAAGGATTGAAGAAAAATTCATTATTTGGAACGGATGTTTCACAACATCAGGATTCAATAGAAAATTTCACTGCTAAAATAAGTGCAGGAAAAAGGGCTTTGATAAGTGATGATTTTATGCTTATTGCTCGTATAGAAAGTCTTATTTTAGAAGTTGGTCTTGAAGATGCTTTAAAAAGAGCTAATGCCTATGTAAATGCTGGAGCAGATGGCATAATGATCCATTCAAGAAAAAAAGAACCAGACCAAGTATTTGAATTTGCAAAAGAATTTAAAAGAGAATTCTCAGAAATTCCTCTTGCAGTTGTACCTACTACATATTGCCAAGTAACAGAAAAAGAATTGGCAAAACATGGAATAAATATAGTAATATATGCAAATCATTTGATAAGAAGTGCATATCCTGCTATGTTGAATTCTGCTAAATCTATACTTGCAAATGGTTCAGCTTTGGAAGCCTCTGAAAAATATTGCGTATCAATAAAAGATATTCTTGGGATCCTTCCAAATCGTTAGTTTATAATAAAAAGGTTATTAAAAATGATTTTATATATAGACCCTGGTACAGGGAGCATGCTTTTTTCAATATTTATTGGATTAGCTGCTGCTTTATATTATTTTTTTAAAATGGCAATAATAAAATTTAAGTTTTTTTTCACAGGAAAAAATGCAGTTGCTGAAGATTCAAAAGAGCCTATAGCAATATATTGTGAAGCCAATCATTATTGGTATGTATTTAAGCCAATTTTAGATGAACTTGAAAAAAGAAAACAAAGTGCTGTATATTATACATCTGTAGAAAAAGATAGATTTTTTGACCAAAATTATTCTTTCATAAAAGGAAAATATATTGGTGAAGGAAATAAAGCATTTGCTTTTTTAAATTTTATACATGCCGATATATGCCTTATGACAACACCAGGTCTTGATGTATATCAACTTAGACGTTCTAAACTCGTAAAACACTATTCACATATTTTGCATTCTGTTGATGATGCTACAAGCTATGAAATATTTGGAATAGATTATTATGATTCTGTCCTTCTTTCGGGAGATTATCAAAAGGACGGAATAAAAGAACTTGAATTAAAAAGAGGAGATAAGCCAAAAGAACTTGTAACAGTTGGAAGCACTTATCTCGATTGCTTTAATGAAAAATTAAAATCTATGAAAATAGATAAAAATGAAAAAATAACAGTTCTTGTTGCACCTTCTTGGGGCAAAAATAGTATTCTTGTAAAATTTGGACGGAAGCTACTTGATGTTTTGGCTTCTTCTGATTACAATATAATAATTCGTCCACATCCACAATCTTTTAAAGCTGAACCAAATGTAATAAATAATTTAAAAGACCATTACAAAGAAAGATTTTATTGGGATTCTTCACCTGAAAATTTGGATTCTCTTTCTAAAGCAGATATAATGATAAGTGATTTTTCAAGTGTAATATCTGATTACTGTTTCTTGTTTGATCGTCCTTTTTTATATTGCATGCAAGATTTTAATATGGAAATTTATGATGCAGGTGATTTAGATGAAGAACCTTGGAAATTTAGAATACTTGAAAAAATTGGGATTGAATTAAAAGAAGAAGAATTTCCAAAATTTACTGAAATTCTTGAAAAGGCACTAAAAGATGATAATTTGAGTAAGGAAAGAAATTTGGCTAAATCAGTAGCTTGGCAAAATATAGGTGAAAGTGGAAAAAGAACAGTTGACTTTTTGTTAAGTAAAGTAGAGTCGAAAGAAGAAATATAAAATATGAATGTTCGGATCCTTCTAATGAAGTAGGAAAAATAATATGGACTTTTTATATCAAATAGTAATTTACCCAATTCAACTTTTTATTGAAATTATATATATAACTCTTTATCATGCCCTTGAACATGTTGCAGGAAGAAGTGGATATGCAATAATAGGAGTAAGCCTTGCTGTTTCATTTCTCACACTTCCAATGTATATAAAAGCTGAAAAACTTCAAGATATACAAAGAGATATTTTGAAGAAAATGGAAAAAAAGCTGGAGTCAATAAAACGCAATTTTAAAGGTGATAAGAAATATATGTTAATTTCAGCATATTACAAAAAAAATTCTTATCATCCTTTGATGGTTTTGCGTAGTTCTCTGAGTCTTTTTATTATGATTCCATTTTTCATGGCAGCATATATATT
>JBGUKW010000168.1:0-7559 GCA_045114665.1 Candidatus Xenobia bacterium
GAGAGAACTCATAAGACCTCTAATTTAAAATGGAGGCAAGGTTCGTTAATATCCCAGAATCCCCTAAATTTATGGGGAGTATGTCAAAAATAAACCTGGAACAATTAAAATTAAAAATTGTAAAGATTTTTCTGTTGTATATGATTCAACAGACCTTGCTAGTTTTGTACATAAATATTCTTCTAATAAGCCAATAAATTTATCAACTATATATTGTAACAAACTATGAAAGTGAAAATAAATAAAATTTACATCAAAAAAGGAATTACACTTTTTGAAACATTGATTTCTACTATAGTTTTTGGTATTATAATGATATTGATGTTTCAAATGTCTTCTTCATTTTTTAAACTTTTTAATACATCTGAATCACAACAAGCTGTAAATTCAAAATTTATCACAGCATATAATCAAATGCAGAGAGAATTTATGGTAACAGATGCAAAAATTTTATACACATACAAATATAAATTTGAAAGTGGTTATAAAAATATAAAAAATAGATGGATTGTTTTTCCTGTACCAACAAATAAAAGTGGACAATTTCAAGGCGAAGGCAATTCATTTAATTGGAAAAGAATATTTATATATTATTTAATTTGTACAAATTCAGAATGTACAGAATGCAACAAGACATTTTTAAAACCAGAAGAACCATATAAACATTGTTCTGATAAACAATTAATCAGATTGATATATGATTACAATGGTTCAAATGACAGAAATTTTTTTGCTTCTGCATTATATACATTTTGCGATGATATAACATCTTACATATTAAGCTATGATAGTATATTTCCAAATAATAAAATATATAAAATAGTAAATTACAATCAAGAAAAAAATATTTTCAAATTTGCAGAAAAGAAAATCATAGCAACTGATATTTTTGATTTAAATATTAAACAAGACAAAAAACATGTTACTATTTTAATAACATCTCTAAAAAAAGAAGAAATAAAAAAAGAAATTACTTATGAAACAACAGATTTTACAAAAGAAGAAAATTCAAAATATATAAATAAATTTGAATTTACTATAAATACAAGAAATAGTGATTAAGATTTGTGAATAATAACAATATTTAAAGGTAAATTATCATGATAAAAAAGAAAAAAGGTGTATTTTTAATTTATGTACTATTTACAGCAATATTGATAACTATCTTTTTATTAACAGCAGTAAAAAATATGCACAATAGCTATTTTATCACAAATAAATTTACTGGTGAAAATAAAGCATATTGGGCTGCAGAAGCTGGACTTCAATATTGTGAATACAAGCTAAAAAACGATTTAACTTGGCCTTTTTTAGATAAAAATGGTTTAGGTAATAATACACCTGGTACAGAACAATTCGGAAAATTTAAAGTAACCTCTTCTTTTGAAAATAATAATAAAGGATATTACATACATGGCATATCCGAAACAGATGAAGAAGAATTTTTCATTTACTTTTCCAAAAAAGAATCAAACACTGATATTGATTTAGTTCCAAGTTCTTTTCCTTCAGAATCAAAAAATTTATCATATTGTTCCTATAATTCAATAAATGAAGAAAATTTACTTAATTTTACAAAAAGCAATAAAATAGAATATTCTGATGTTGAATATACTGTAAGTAAATCTCCTTTATATAAAGCAATAATAATAACACCTGGTATATATATAATATCTGACGGAAGATGTAGAAACTATAGGACAGCCATTGAAAAAATGTTTATAGCAGACTATGGAAATACTTATGGTGGTGGAGTATATGCTGGTGGAGAAATAAATATAGGATTGATAAATCAAAACAATAGATTTAAAGTAAATCAAGTTTCAAATTCAAGACCAAAAGTCTATTGCAAAAAAAATGTAACAATAAATAGAAATAGCGACTGGACTAATATGCCATTTTTTGAAACAATAACAAACAATAAATTAGAATTTCCTTTTCCATGTAATATTGCGGATGGAACTCTATATCTAAACAATAAATTTGATATACATCAACAAATTCACAATAGTAAATATCACACTATAACAACTATATCAAATAATGGCAATAAAAATAAAGAAAATAATAGTTTTAAACAAAAATATGGAATACATATAGAAGACTATAAAGATTCAGATGACAGACTCTTTCCACAAGTGAGTTGGAATGATGTAGAAGCAATAAAAAAACACGAAGAAGATTCATTGACAACCGATGGGAAAAAAGCACTCAAAAATATTCCAAGTGGAAGTTATGTTGCCATATTTAATGATGATGAAGGTCAAAGAAAATATGAACTAGTCCATATTCCATATGATCTTTTAAACGAAAACGGAGAATTAGACAAAAAAGGGTTAGAAGTATTGGAAAATATAAAAACAAGATTTGAAACTAACATAAGGAAAGTTAAAGAAAATAGAGACAATTATTATAAGGATAGAAAAGGTAATGTATATTTAACTGATAAAGCAAAAGAAGAAATAAATGAATACGAAGCTATATTAAAAAAAATGGAGACAAGAACTGGACTTATAGAAGTTTTTGCTTCAAAAGTTGGTGGTTCAGTAATACAACCTTCTTCTGAAACAAATGAATTGAGTAAAATATTTTCAATAAATACTGTTGATATAGTAAATATTACAGATATCAAAAAGAAAGATCCTAAAGCAATGATAAGAGATGATGAATCAACAAATGTTGAAGAAATAGATGATAAAAAACTAAAAATCAGCTATGAAATCAAAAAAACTCCTGTAATAACATTAAAAAAATCAGCTTCAACAGATGGAAATTTTAATTTATTGACACTAAAAATTAACAATACAGACAATGGTTTTACTTGCGAAGCAATAACAAATACTTCAACAGATTTGGTTATGAGTGAAAAAATAACAGGATTTAACGAATCCTATGTTCTTGCCAATAACAATATTTCTAATGAGGACAAAGGAGTATATGACAATCTAATAGCAGGTGATTCAATAAATTTATATTCAAATGGAAATGTTATCATAAATGGAAAATTGTCAGGAAAAGGTCAAATTTTTTCAAAAAAAAGTTTGTCTTTTAAAGCAGGTACGGCATTAAATAATAATGAATATAGAGAAGAAGATAAAGAAAAAAGCACATGGAAAACCAAATATTATACTGAAAAAGAAAATGTTGGTGAAATAAGCAAAATCGCAGCCTATTCAAGAGCTTCAATAACTATGTCCCCTCCTGAAGGAGAAAAAGAAGAAAACTTAAATGAACTTCACAATAAAATTAAAAACTTGTTGACAGGAAAAGATTCTACAGGCGAAAAAACAATAAAAGAAAACGGTATTTCTGGTACTACAATAAAAGAAATATTGAATAATATTTTATACACCAATGTAAGTGTAAATGAAAAAGATTTAACAAGAGTAGCTTCAAAAATAGTTATATCACATGTTGATCCAAAAAATTATGCAGCAACCGAAGTATCATTAACTTCAGAAATAGTAATGAATGACTTAAAAGAAGAAATTCCTTTGTTGACATTGATGAGAAAATATTATGGTTTTGAAGACAGAGAAGCAAGAGATTATATTGAGGAAATAATACAAGAAAACTATAATTATGATGAAGAAAAAAATCTATTTAAAATGCCAAAAAAATATGATGATATTGTGATTATGTCTTCAAGAAGTTCTTCAAGTTTTAGTGGCTTGATATATGCCTGTGGTGGTTTTAAATGTGATGCAAAAAACAATAATATTGTTATAAATGGAACTATTGTTTCGTATGGTGCAGATCCATCATCTTATTCTCCTGGAACTGGAGGAGGATTAAAAGAAGACGATTTAACAAATATAGGGCCTGGAAATATCGAAATTAAAAATTGCAAAGATTTCACTGTTGTATATGATTCTACAGATCTTGCAACATTTGTTCATAAAAATTCTTCAAAATTGCCCGTTCATTTATCAAATATATATTCTAACAAATTGTGAATATTATTTATGAAAAAAAAATTCGCTTCTAACTTTTACCGAAAAGCACTGTAACCCATCTAAATTTATTATGGGAAGTATGTCAAGGTGAATCCAAAAGTTAGAGTGAAAAATGGAGATACATTATGATAAATAAGAAAAAAGGGGGCTTTTTGGTATATGTTCTATTTACAGCAGTACTGATAAGCGTTTTCTTAATAACCGCAGTATCTGACATGCACAATAGTTTCTTTATTACCAAAAAATTTAATGGAGACAATAAAGCATATTGGGCGGCAGAAGCTGGCATTCAATATTGCGAATACAAATTAAAATCAGATTTAGGCTGGCCTTTTTTTACAGCCTCAAAAACGAGTATAACAAGCACAGGGACAGAAAAATTTGGAAAATTTAAAGTAACTTCTGCCTTAAAAGACAATGGAAATGGTTATTATGTCCATGGAACCTGTGAAGAAGAGGCAGAAGAATTTTGTGTATATTTTTCGAAAAATCTTCAAAAAACAACATTAAATGGAGAAGAGGTAAATAATATTGTCCCAAATGAATTTCCTTCTGAGCCTTCAAACTTATCATATTGTTCATATACATCAATTAAAGAGACAGATGAAAGCAATAACACTGATGATGAATTTAAAGATGTTATTTATTCAAAATTAAATTTCATTGTCAGTAAAGAGCCTACTACATATAGGGCAATTATAACATCTCCTGGAATATATATAGTTTCTGACGGAAGATGTGGAATGTATAGAAGTGTTGTTGAAAAAATGTTGATAGCAGACTACAACAATAAATGTGGTGGAGGATTATATGCAGGTGGAGATGTCAAAATAAATCTCTCAGGAAATAATTCTAATTTTAGAGTTTCCCAAACATCTAATTCTAAACCTGAAATTTATTGCAAAAAAGATATGGAATTATTTAGAAAATATTTTAAAAATGGAGCAACAAATCTAACAAAATATGCTTTTCCCTGTTCTATTGTAAATGGAACAATATATTTTGGAGAAAATTTTGACATAAATGATCAAATTCTAAATTATAGCAAAAACATAAAATCAACCGATATAAATGGACAAGATAAATTCTTAAAAGAAAATGGAGTAAATCTTGATCAATATACAAATGCAACAGACGGACAGTTTCCAAAATTGACTTGGGAAAATATAGAAAAGCTAAAAGACAAACAAGAAGACATTACAACAATAAAAAGTGGAACTTATGTAGCGATATATGAAAGCTCTCTAAAAAGCTATTCTCTATTTAGATTGGGCAAAAGCTACATGGACAGAAATGGAAATTTTGATGAAAAAGAATTTGAAATCGATATGGAAATAGCTCGAAATGGAGCATTAAAAGATTTTTATAACTTCTTCTATGTGGCAAGTGGAACAGGAAAAGACGAGGGGCAAAAAGACAATGGCAAAAAAGACAATGGCAAAAAAGATGATGGCAAAAAAGATGACGGTGTAGATGCAGTTAGTGTTCCTCACTCCTCTACCTCTAAACCTGACTCAGGCAAAGATAATGATAAACCAGGCTCACATACTGATAAAGTTAGGGATCACATACTATATATAAAAATAGATGACAATATAAGTCCATTGATTGCAATAGTAAATGACAATAATTTTAAAAATATAAAATACAGTGGTTTTGACATATCTAATTTTGGCTATTTTGATTTGAATAATTTGAACATAGGCGATTTCGGTTCAAATAATTTTCCAAGCATCGGTGTTTCAGGCTCAAGCACAGGCGGAGGAGGCTATAAAACAGATGGCAACGGAACTAATCCAGGTGAAATTGTAGCTCCTATAGGAGCTGTAACTGGTTTACCTAAGCCTCCCAATAACGGTGGTAGTACAAATGGCGGAAAAAACAGTGGTGGAAAAACGGGTGGAACACCTGGAGGTGGAACCCAGCAATTAAATAGCTCAACAGAAAGAGCTATTTTAAACCAATTGGTTAACAACACTGATGGAGAATTTATTTGCTCAAATTACGAAAAAAACGAAATATTTTCAATAGGTACGGTAAAACTATTATCAGAAGAGGCTATTAATCAAAAATTAAATATCAAAAGAACAAAAAATGATGAAGATGAAGACAAAAAAGATGAAGAACAAGCAGAAGGTGCTAATATAGACTATGAAGGTAGTACATATACCCCTATAATAGGTCTTCACAAATCGGTAAAATTAGAACCTATTGAAGTTGTAACAAAAAATGGTAAAAAAACACAAGAATTTTTCAATTTAATAACTTTAGTGGCAGAACGAGATGAAGAAGAACATGAAGATGAAATTAGAGATGAAACTACAGGTGAAGTAACAGGACATACAACTTCAAAAGAATTAAAAAATATAAAACTTCATCTATCAACAAATACCTCTACAGATTTAGTATTTGCGAAAAAAAATGACGGTGTTTCTGAAAGAAAAACACTTATGCAAAGTAATGATAATTCAGAAGCAACAACAAAAAGTATAGTTTCTAATGATGACAGTGTAATGCTATATACAGATGGTTTTATATCCATAAATGGAAAATTATCTGGAACAGGTCAAATATTGGCTAATGGCAGTGTCTATTTTAGAGCAGGAACTCAATTAAATGCAAATACAAAAGTTTCAGGATTGACCTCTGAGAGTAGCAAAGTAGGTATATACTCACATGGTGTTATAAAAATGGATGTAGCAGATGTAAATGGAACTTGTTCAGAGTTAAATAAAGAAATAAAAAATCTGTTAAAGGGAGAATCTGCAGACAATTACAACAAAATAGCTAATAAGATACTTGAAACTCCAATAACAGTTAAGAAAAAATCAGGAATAGACACTATAAACTTCACAATATCAATAAATAACAAAGAAAATTTTGAATTATTGAAAGAAGCATATATTAGAGTTGCAGAAGACATAGAGGTAAGCGAAGGTACACTTTCTTTAAAACAATTTATGAGAAAATATTACGGTTTCAGTGAAAGAGAATCGAGAGATTATTTAGAAGAAATCGTTAAAACTAATGCTACATATGCAAATAATATGTATAAAATGCCAACAGATGCAAATGAAATTGATGTAAATGCAAAAAACCCTTCAAGTTTCAGTGGAATAATATATGCATGTGGTGGATTTTATTGCAACCCTGGAACTGGAAATGATGTAGTAATAAATGGAATATTAGTCACTTATGGAGCCGATCCAAAATCAGGACTTCCTGGTTCAGGAAATGGATTGAATGATGATGATTTATTGGAAATCAAAGATAAAGATGGTGAAACAATTTATAATTTTGAGAAAGATCCAGGTGCTGTTATAGTAGATAACTGTAGAAATTTTTCAATAGTATATAATTCAACAGATTTATCAAACTTTCTCGAATTATGTTCAGGAAATAAATTGCCTGTAAATTTGACTTGCGTATATTATAATAAATTATATTAATAAAACCCATGGGAAATACTAATAACAAAATGAAAAAAAAAGGATTTACTTTATTTGAAACATTAATATCAACAATAGTATTTGGCATCATAATGATATTAATGTTTCAAATGTCGTCTGCTTTTTTTAATCTATTTACAAAATCAAGTTCTAA
>JBGUKW010000169.1:0-2901 GCA_045114665.1 Candidatus Xenobia bacterium
CATATACATTGGCTTACACAGCTCTTGCCCTCTCCCCTACCGATATTGAATCAACAGAAAAATTTGCAGGAATTATAAATAAAAATGTACTTCATACTCATGAATTATGTTATTGGAATTCTCTAAGCAATCTTTATTCATATAGTCAAGGGCTTGAAAGTGATTTACAGTCAACAGCACTTTGTATAAGAGTATTGATGTCTGTGAAAGGATATGACGATGTAACAAGAAGGGGGATCAACTATCTTTTACAGGAAAGAGCCAAAGACGGCACTTGGTTTTCAACTTCTGCTTCTGCTGATGTACTTGAAACATTGAGTAATATTTTCGGTAATATATCTGAAGAAGTTACAAATATAGACATAGATGTAAATAACCATAATTTCAAAACTGCATATCTAAAAGGACAGAAAGAAATTTCAAAAGTAATTATAGACAAAAAATATATTAAAAAAGATAATACTATAAAAATATCATCTCCAATCTCAAACTCTGGATCATATTTGATTTCTTTATATACTTTTGAGAATATTCAAAAAAATACAAATAATGATATTGCTAAATTAAATTTAAATATAATACCAAATACAAAAAATATAAAATATGGTGATAAATTAATTGTCAATCTAAAAACAGTAAATAAGGGAAAATCGGACATAAAAAATGCTGTAATAGAAATACCTCATATATCTGGTTTTATAATGTTAAATAAATCTTTTAAGTCAAATAGGCACATAAATTCAATACAGACAGAGCCAAATAAAACAATTTTATATTTAAACACAATAAAACCAAATGAAGGATTTAATCAACAGTTGATATTTAAACCTGTTCAAACAGGAAAAATGACAATTCCTCCTGCATATATTTATGTAATCACAAATCCTTCTGAAAAAAAATACAGCAATAGTTCAAAAATAATTATACGGTAATAATCATAAAAAGCTCCCTTTTAGTTATAAAGGGAGCTTTCTATTTGTCTTATTCAATAACATCTTCTATTTGTTCTTGGTCAGGAGAATTTATGATAGAAATGTTTAACTCTGTCAATTTAGTCTGTTGTGCATATAATTCCGTCACTAATCTATTTATATTTTGAAGTGTATCCTGTAAATTAGGGGATGTATAAATCTGATTTGTCAATTCTTGTAATTTCATACAAATATCACTAATTTCATTGTCGATATTTTTACAATCTCTCACAGTCATTTCTTCTTCATCTAAATAAGAATCCATCAAAGCATTTACAATATTCATAAAATCTCCATTTTTTATATTTTTTATATAAATTTATTTTTTCCAAGCAAATATTCCTTCAGTATTACTAACTTTTGTTGAATCAAAAATTGGTTCTTCTATTCCTACTTTTTTCTGTTCTATATAATCGTTTAATGCTTCAAATGAATATTTGGAAAGCCTTAAGATTGCATAAATATTTGTGATACACAAAAATCCCATTATTAAATCTGTCGATTCCCAAACAATACCTAAATCTTGAAGTCCACCTATAAAAACAGTTATTAACACAACAACTCTAAATATATTCATGTACAATGCACTATTACCATTTTTAAAAAATGCAAGAATAATTTCAGCATAGTAATAATTTCCTATTATTGTACTGAATGCAAACAAAAATATTATTATAGAGAGAATTTGACTTGCTATATTTCCAAAGCATGCTCCAAGAGAAACTTGTGCAAGTTCAATTCCTGTTGGATCAGTCCCTAAGTTATATTTTCCAGTCAAAATAATTATAAAAGCAGTTGCTCCACATACAAAAAATGTGGCGACATATACTCCAAAAGATTGAATAAATCCCTGTTGAACAGGATGTTTAGCTTCAGCAGTTGCCGCAGCATTTGGAACACTTCCAACTCCAGCTTCATTGGAAAAAATTCCTCTTCTAACTCCTGTCATGATAGCAATACCAATTCCCCCACCTATCATGGCATTTGGTGAAAAAGCATCATGAAAAATTAAATATATTGCCTGCGGAATCTTATCAAAATTCATGATAGAGACAATTATTGCAGATATAATATATATAAAAGCCATTATCGGAACCATTTTTTCAGATATTTTAGCTACACCTTTCATCTGTCCAAATACAGTCAAAGCTGTAATTATACATAAAAAAATAGTCATTTCCAATCTATTTATTCCAAAAGAAGTTTCAGTAGATATTGTTATTGTATTCGCCTGAACAGAATATACCATACAAAACATGAAACACATTAAAACAGAAAAAATATAGGCAACTACTGGCTGTTTAAGTGCATTTTTCATATAGTAGGCAGGGCCACCATAAAATGTACCATCTTTATTTGGTATCTTATATATTTGAGCAAGTGTACATTCTACAAAAGATGTAGAACAACAAAAAAAAGCAGTAACCCACATCCAAAATATAGCTCCTGGTCCTCCTGTTACTATTGCAATAGCAACACCAGCAATATTTCCAACTCCAACTCTTGAAGCCAAACTTACACAAAATGCTTGAAATCCACTTATACCATCTACTTTTTTACCAATGTCTTTCGTAACAAGTTTAAACATTTCAGGGAGCATTGTTAACTGTGCAAATTTTGTTTTTATTGTGAAATATATGCCTACTCCAAGCATAAAAAATACTATGTAAGTCCATATAAAAGAGTTAATATTTTTTAATAATTCCATTTTTTAAATCCCATTAAAATAAAAAAAATATTGTGCTATTATAGCACAATATATAAAAAAAGCAAATATTTTTATTTTATTGGAAAACTGATGACTTAATAAATTAACTCGTTGTGCTAGGTGCTAGTTAATTCAAAAAAAAATAAGAACAAATTAGGGGGCTGTGAAAAAAGTATTTTTTTATATATAATTTTCGTAAATTAACTCGTTTTGTTAGTTTAT
>JBGUKW010000170.1:0-2652 GCA_045114665.1 Candidatus Xenobia bacterium
CCTTTGCAAGGGGCGTTGTCAGCCGTCCCATGATGCGACCCCACGGAAGTTACACCGACAAAATGTAGGAGTTATTGCAACGAACTATAAGGGAGTCGCAAGCCATGTACCTTTAGGTGCGTGGTAGTTGACATGAATACCACCGTCCCTTTCATACAACATTTTCTTATTTCTAATATGATTGTTTTTGCAAAAAAATCCGAAAAAAAATAATTTTTTTTCGGATTCTTTTTCTATACCATACTGAAATGAACAAATTCATTCGTGTATCTGGCACGGTCATGTTCATCAATATAAACGGCAATATCTCTGAATGATATCTTCTTAACGAACTGGGTATGATATTCTCCCACCCTCACAGGCATACGGTTTTTGTGCATCAAAGTTATCTGACCAAAGCATGGTTCAAAATACCACTCTCCAAAATTGGAAGATTTTATGTATACCCGTCCAAAACGGAATTCGGTTTTCATACCTCTCTTTTCGGCTTCGTAGAAAAAGTCAAGTAACTCTTCAAATAATTCATATGCATATTCGCCAAGATATAATTTTTTGCATTCAGCTAATATTTCCGGATGCTCTTTTCTAAAATTATTTTTGAATTCATAAATATCAGTTGTCATAATGATTCCACCTTTCATGATTGTCTTTAATCCTAATGTGTCAAAAACAATTAAAACGAAACAAAAAAAATAAAAAATTTCGTGCTTCTGACAAAAAAATCATCAAAAGCACGAAACGTTTAGCGTTCTAAATCATAGTCACTCATATCATTTCCGCATTCCCTGGCATCTTCTATCTCATCATTTGTTAATCCGGTCACAGCATCATAATTTAGTTCATCTGTATAGGTTCTCGCATTTTCAATAACATCATCTAAACTACTGCTTGAGTCAAGAAGAACATCATCTCCCATGTGATATTCCGTAAAATCAGTAAACTCTTTCTCAGGAACAAATTCTTCTTCAGAAACTCCTGCCTCCGGAAATGGTAATCCATCCCCTTCTAAGGACGTTTCAACATCCGGGAATGGGATGTTTTCCCTTAACGACTGCTTTATTTCCACATTATGAACAATCTTTTCCACAATTTCATCCGTAGATTTGTTGCAGTTGTAAAGTTCAGAAACAGAATCGGAACCAAGATGACCGTTTTTATCTTCTAATTTAAAATATTCTCTTCCTTCCCCGTCGTAATTTATAGTAACTTCAATAAGAGGAAGTTCTTTCTTTATAGAATCAATGAGATTTTTTTTGAATTGAAAATAATCACCTTTTTCTGCTTTTATTTCCTCTTTTGTTTTCTTTGGTCTGATGATGTCATCACTCGGGAATGGAACCCCGGTATCCCTTATGTTACGTAAACTTTCCAATAAATTTTCTGATTTTGCATTTGTTGCATCTTTGTACATTTCATTAAGATTTCCTTCTAATGCAAGACCGTCTTTGTTATATACTTTAACGACCTCAGCTCCACCGTCTTTTTCGTAAGTGATGCAAGGTTCCATATCGGGAAATTCCTCTTTTAACTGTTCCAGAAATTTTCTTTTAAATTGGTAATAATTATCTTCTCTTTCCGGGGTCATATCTTTAACAATGTTTTCAGAGAGAGTTAAAACATCCATACCATTTTCATAACATTCGCGGATATCATAAGCCCCCTGCGTTCCATTTCCGGACACAAACACGTATGATTCTGACTTAGCATGTTCTTCTGCCTCAAGTGTCAATCCATTTTCTTTTAAAACATTGGATAGCTCTTCCATATACCTATGGAAAGACATGTCTTTTACTGAAGTTCTTTGGATGACTTTTTCAAACCCTTTTACGATTTCGTCAATGCTCTTCCCCTGTTTATATAAATCGCTTACGGATACACGCCCAAATGTTCTTTTGTTTTCTGACTTTGATAAAACTTCAAAAGAGATGTTCTCCCCCTCCATGCTGTCATTTATGGGCTCAAAATGGCAGGTAGGAAAGTGTTCTTTTAATTTATGTAATAGATTATTTCTAAACACAAAATAAGGAGTGTTTTCTTTTTTATCCTTATTAACAGGATTCTCTTTTTCAGCCTTTGTTTTTGTTCCTTTTTCTTTAGAGTTCTTTATTTGTTCGTCTTTTTCCCGGTCTTCTTTCCGTTGAGGAGTATTTCGTCTCAATATTTTTTCTTCATTTTTGATTTCTGCTCTTTTCATTGCATCTGAAAAAGCCTGTTTTCCAAGAAGAATGCGACTTGCAGGTAAAACAACTGCAGCTTCAACTACGTGAAAAGCACCTTTTAAAAAATCTTTTATTCCGGAAAACAATCTTCTCGCAAGGGAAGTTTTAACTATGTCATTTGTTTCGTTCATGTTTTTTTCAGTCCTTTCTGTAATCCCGGCTTAAAGTCGGAATGAGTGTTAGAGGTTAACAGTTTTTTCATTATTAATATGAGTTTTACGAAAGATGTTTGATTTCTAAAAAAAATCTTCTATTTTTTGTTTCGTTTAGCAAAAAAAATACATATTAAAAATAAAAGGAGGAATTATTTATGAAATGGATAATGAGCATATATAAACGGTCAATCATTTTTATAACGTAACAGCCAGAAAACCCACTACCTTTAGGTGGTGGGATGAATGGCATTAAATTTGGGATGGCTGCGTTTTGAATA
>JBGUKW010000171.1:0-12198 GCA_045114665.1 Candidatus Xenobia bacterium
GCCCCATTTCTGAGGCTTAGACTTGTGAAGCAACAGCTACTTTCCAATCAGAAGATGGTCGGTCTTTAGCCGAGCATAGCTTCACTGTATTGAATCAGATATTGCAAGGTCTATTTCTCTCATCATTCTCATACTTTTTGAAATTATTTTTATATCTCCTTGCATTTTGTTTAAATTTAATGTTGTCCTATAATACTCATTTTTATTTGTATCTCTTTCTTTTATTGAAAAATCTTTTCTGTTAATAGTTGTACATAGATTTGTATTTATTGATATATGATCTTTTTCAAGTATTATAGTATTATAATTAATACTATTCATACTTTGATCTGATGTCAATTTTATCGGATTTTTAGTATATAAAGTCAAAGTACAGTTATAAAATAAATTTCTTGTTTTGACAAGTTTTATTGTCATTTCGGCTAATGTGTCTGAACGAATTTTTTGTATTATTGTCTTTGAATCTATTTTTATTTTATTTTTGTTCAATGACACTTCTTTTAATTTTATTGATGAATATATTTTCCAATTAGAATTATATACTGGGTCTGTGAGTGCTGGATGAAAATATAGTATAACAAAACCAATAATAACTATTAAAACAGTTGTTATCGCCAGTATTCCCAGTTTTGCTTCTTGGGTCAATTCTGGAATTGACAGTTTTAATTCATTTGTTTTTTCTTTTTGTACATCTGAAGAGGTGTTATAAAAATCTTTATTTCCTCTATATACTTCAAGCAGGTCTGTTGATGAATCTTCTTTTTTATTTTCTTTTAAAATTGGAGGAATCTCTGGTTGTAATTCAGCTAAAATAGCTCCATTAGCTAATTTATTTTTTACAGGAGAAGTATTTGCAAATTGTCTTCTGGGTATTTCTGTTGGTATAGCTGTTAAAGCAATTGCTGTTACATTTTTTTCTTGATTTTTTGCTATTGCTTTTTCTATTAAGTTATTAAAATTTTCATCAAAATTTTCTGTTATGCAGAAGTTCAACAATATTTCTCTATCACTTAGATTCTCTGTTATTCCGTTTGATACAAATAATAGTATATCACCAGGTTCTATTTGAACTTTATATGTATTTACGATTGGAATTATAGTTGTCCCTAAGTTTATAAAATTTTCATTTTTTTTAAAAAGATTTACTTTTATTGGTTCAAATAAATCATCTTTTAAATTTAGGTTGTATATTATAGAATTTCTTATCAAAAGTACATTTAGTGAGCCTGATAATGCTAAATACATTGTGTTTTTTCTTTGTAATCCCAAAGCAAGAGAGGCTTCTGTAAATTTACCTTGGTTTCTCATTGCTACGAGTTTACTATTTATTTCAGTAAATAGATTTGAGGCTTTTAAGTGAAAGAAATCTTCTTCTCTTATATCAGGGGAAGCTCCTGCAAAGAAGTTAGATTGAAAAGCATGTTGTACTATTGATAAAACTTTATTACAGGCAATAGGAGAATTTTCTTTTGATTCTGCTAGTGATATAATAGAGTGAGCCCAAACATCAGGAGAATTATCCATATCTAAGTAACTTGCATTTCTTCCTTTTGTTTTTTCTTCTGGTATCTCGCTCGATTTACTTTCTATTCTTATTTTGAGCTTGTTTTTTTCTCTTGACATGCCTAATAAATCTCCAATTTAAGCTGAGCAATATTTGTATTATAATATTTTTCTACATTATTGCCATTTTTCATTTATTTTTTTTTATTTTGGTTTTTTCTTATGCTTTTAGTTATAAGAAGGGAATAATATAGACTTTGTCAAATAAAATAATTTGCAATTTGGTTATTGAAAGGCGGATTCTATGATAACATCAAATGATTTTAAAAATGGTATCACAATAGAATTAGATGGACAGTTGATGACTGTAGTAGAGTTTTTGCATGTAAAACCTGGGAAAGGTTCTGCATTTGTAAGAACAAAACTAAAAAATGTAAGAACAGGTTTTTGTGTTGATAAGACTTTTAAAGCAGGTGAAAAAGTTATTCAAGCACGCATAGAGAAAAAATCAATGCAGTTCTTATATGCCAATGATGGTGAATATACTTTTATGGATAATGAAACTTTTGATCAGATCGAATTGGGTGAGGATTTGGTTGGAGATGCAAAAAAGTGGATGGTCGATGGAATGGAAGTTCATGTTCTTTTCCATGATACAACTCCTCTTGGCGTTGAAGTTCCAAATTTTGTTGAGTTAACAGTTACTGCAACAGACCCAGGATTTAAAGGTGATACTGCAACTGGAGGCTCAAAACCTGCAACTCTTGAAACAGGAACAGTTATTCAAGTACCTCTATTTGTAAATGAAGGCGAAAAATTACAGATAGATACTCGTACAGGTCAATATCTAAAGAGAGTTTAATTTTTGCTTTGTATAATAATAAAAAAGCCATTTCATTTTGTGAAATGGCTTTTTTGTTAGATTAATCTGTTATTTTTCGTGTTCTGGATGATTTTTGCAATTTCTTTTGCAATCTTTATGTACTATTTCGCAACTTTTGTCGTTTTTGCATGCTTTTTTGCAATCTTTACAGGTTTTATCGCAATCTTTGCAATCCTTGCATGCTTTTTTGCAATCTTTACATGCTTTGTCGCAGTTTTTGCAATCTTTACAGGTTTTGTCGCAATCTTTGCAATCCTTGCATGCTTTTTTGCAATCTTTACATGCTTTGTCGCATTTGCAGTTTTCAGAACATTTTTTATCAACTGTGCATTTGCAAGCTGATTCACATTTGCATTTACCAGAACATTTACAACTATTTTCTGCAAATGAAATTTGAGTTAAGCAGGCAAATACAAAAAGCAATATTGCCCAAAAACAAATTTTTTTCATGATTCATATCCTTTCTATTTGTTTTATTAAATTCATTTTATAAAATTTAATGCTTCTTGTTCATTATTGAATATATTCATATATTCATCAATTCCACTTATTTCAAAGACTTTTTTTATTTGATTCTCAGGACATACAATATAAATATTTCCATTTTTTGTATTTAGGAATTCTTGTGCTTTTTCAATTATTTCAAGTCCAGAACTTTCAACATAATTAACATTGAAGAAATTTAAAATTATATGTGTTCGCCCTGTTTTTATCTGTCTTTTTATGGCACTTTTTATTTCATGTGAAGATGAAAAGTCAACATCGCCATTTAAGATAATTTCTGAAATATTAT
Organism: Candidatus Xenobia bacterium; assembly: GCA_045114665.1. GTDB lineage: Bacteria > Vulcanimicrobiota > CADAWZ01 > CADAWZ01 > CADAWZ01 > CADAWZ01. The sequence goes on from JBGUKW010000171.1 coordinate 3,180, forward strand.
TTGTTATTTCTCTTGTTTCTCTAACTGTACTCATTTTCAGTCCTTTCACATCTCAAGGAAATTCAATTTTTTTAGTTCATAATAATTTAAAATTGATTTCCGTGTTCACATCACTTTGTCCCAAAATTCCCAATATGGACATTTGTCAAGTTGTGGAGTTTCAATTTCTTCTGGTGTTGAAGCCATCAAAAAATCATCTCTTGTCTTTTTGCCTAATTTTTGACATTTAAAAACAACATATTCTGTGTCAAGAATATGTTTAAATTCAAATCCTTTTTCTTCTTCAATGAAATATTTACATGTTATACAAAGTCCCGTATTCAGATCGATTGGAGTATTTTTCATGCTTATTTTACCACAGAGATTTTGTCGAGAATTCCTGTCATGTAGGCTATTACACAACCATAATTAGTTATAGGTATGTTGTATTTTTTTGCTTCTTCTATTCTTGAAAGTACATATTTTCTGTTGAACATACATGCACCACAGTGAATTATTATGTCAAAATCTTTTAGGTTTTTTGGAAAATCTCTACCTGTTGCGACAGTTATTTTAATTCCATTTCCTAATTTTTTTCTGAGCATATTTGGAATTTTTTCTCTTCCAATATCTTCAGGAAGTGGGGCATGTGTACATGCTTCAGCAATTAAAATAGATGAATTAGCCGTTAATGTTTTTATGGCTTTCGCTCCCTTAATAAATTCATCTATATCGCCTTTCATTCCTGCCATTAAGACAGAAAAAGAAGTTATTTTACTCTCTTTTGGTTTTTGTTCCCAAACTGTTGAAAATACCTGTGAATCAGTTATTATCAAATCTGGCGGATTTTGTAATTTGCTTAAAGCCTGTTTTAGTTTGTCTGTAGTACAGCATATTACAGTACATTTTTTGTCGAGTAGTTCTCTTATTGTCTGAACTTGTGGCAAAATCAATCTGTTTTTTGGAGCTTGTATGTCCTGTGGCATGACGAGTAAAATTGTGTCATCTTCTTTGACGAGATTTCCTGTTAGAGATTCTCCATCATATCCTTCAGGTAATTTATAGATTATTTGTTTTCGTATTTCATCTATGCCTATTTTTTTCTCTGCACTTGCAATTATTGGAATGGCATTAGTTATTTTTTTTACTTCATCAAAAATTTTTTCTGTATCTTTTAAAATATCTGATTTATTTATAATGGGAATAATTGGAATCTTTTTTTCTTTTAGTTTTTCTATCCATTTTGTTTCAATATCTGGAATATCGGTGAAAAGAAATAGTGTGATATCTGTTTTTTTGATTGTATCTTCAGTCATTGACACTCTTTTTTCGCCTAATTCTCCGACATCGTCAAATCCAGCTGTATCTATAAAAACAACTGGACCAATTCCTTTTATTTCCATAGATTTATAAACTGGATCTGTTGTTGTTCCTGCTATATCGCTGACCAATGCTATCTGTTGATTTGTCAAAGCATTCATCATTGTTGATTTGCCAGTGTTTCTTTTTCCAAAAATTCCAATATGTAATCTCATTCCTCGTGGAGTGTCATTTAAAGTCATGGTTAAAATCCTACAAGTGTATTTTTTTATAAATATTATTTTTTATTGCATTTAATTTTCCTTTTTCTTATAATTAAAGGGGTATATTAATATTTTACAAGCCCTTATTGATAGTATCAGCACTATCAATAAGGGCTTTTTCACATCCTCTAAAATCTGAAATCTCTTTTACCTTTATTTATTTCATCAAGATATTCTACAGTTTTGCCTTGTATCTCTTTTGGAAGTTTTTCTACTTCTTTTGAAATTAGATTTTCGCCTTTTTCTTTTGTATCTTCTGAGGCATAGTCGAGAACATATTCTTTTAATGTCAAAAGTGCATTTGGTGTACAACAATGTGAAATTTTGCCATGTTTTACAAGTTGCATAAATCTATCACCAGTTCTGCCTTTTCTATAACAAGCAGTACAGAAACTTGGAATATATCCGAGTGTTAAAAGCCAATTTATGACTTCATCAAGAGATCTTCTATCAATGACTTCAAATTGAGCAGAATTTTCATCTTCTGTTTCTTCTTCTGCATATCCGCCAACACTTGTCCTTGAACCTCCGCTTATCTGTGATACTCCGACTTCCAATGCTCTTTTCCTTGTTTTTGCAGATTCTCTTGTTGACATTATTATCCCAGTATATGGAACTGCAATTCTAAGACATGCAATTATTTTTTCAAATAGTTCATCTTTTATTCCGTTTGTAAATTCGGCAATATTTATTCCCTCTGCAGGTCTTACTCTTGGAACACTTATTGTGTGTGGTCCAACTCCTTTGCTTGCTTCGAGATGTTCTGCATGCATTAGAAGTCCTGCAAATTCATATTTGTATGTTGAAAGACCAAATAAAACACCTATTCCAACATCGTCAATTCCACCTTCCATGGCTCTATCCATTGCTTCTGTGTGATATTCATAATTGCTTTTTGGACCTGTAGGGTGAAGTCTCTTATATGCCTCTTTGTTGTATGTCTCTTGAAATAAAATATATGTGCCTATGCCTGCTTCTTTTAGTTTTGCATAGTTCTCAACAGTTGTTGCTGCTATATTTACATTTACTCTTCTTATTTCGCCATTTTTTGTCTTTGTAGCATAAATAGTTTTTATGCTTTCCAAGATATATTCAAGAGGATTGTTTACAGGATCTTCACCAGATTCTATTGCAAGGCGTTTGTGACCTAAATTTTCAAGTGCTATTACTTCTTGTCTTATCTCTTCCTGTGTGAGTTTTTTTCTGTGTATTTCTTTATTTCCATGGTGATATGGACAATAAGTACATCCATTTACACAGTAGTTTGAAAGATAGAGGGGGGCAAACATAACTATTCTATTGCCATAAAGCTGTAATTTGATTCTTTTGGCAAGATCATATATTTTTTCATTTAGGTCTTCTTCTTCACATTCCAATAAAACAGAGGCTTCTCTATGGTCAATTCCTTTTACATTTTCGGCTTTTTTTAATATTTTTTCTATGAGTTCTCTGTCATTTTTATGCTCTTTGGCATATTCGAGAGTTTTTAAAATTTCTTCATTGTCGATAAATTCATTTGCATTTATTGATTTGGGATTATACATATTTTCCTACTAACCTCCACCCAAATTTTTTTTATCCTTAATTAACTCGTTGTGCTAATTGATTTTAAAAAAATAAGTAAATAAAAATTTGATATAAACTATCCAATCTATGCCTGTATACTACCACTTTGTTTCGCTCCCTCGCAATGACATCGTTTCTAAATAGTGGCTATTTTGCTATATTTAAAAATATTAATCAACTAGCACAAGGCGTTATTTTATTTTTTCACAGCTCTGCTTGTTTTTATAAGGATAAAATAAATATTTTTATATATTTTGAAGAAGGATTATTTTATTTTTTAAAAATTCCTGCTTTAATTGTGATTTTTTTTACAATTTAAAAAAATATTGAAAACATAATCAATTTGATCTATAATATATATTAACATCGAAAAATTGAATTTTAGAATCGGAGAAATTTTATGGAGAGTAAGGATATAAAAGAAGTAGGAAAACTTATTGAAAAAGAATATCCAGTTATAAAACAGATTCAGACAGAAGTTGCCAAGGTAATTGTTGGACAATCTGAAATAATAGAAAAATTCATAATAGGTCTTATTTCAGGTGGTCATGTGTTGATTGAAGGAGTACCAGGTCTCGCTAAGACTTTGACAATAAAAACATTGTCAGATATAATTCAGACAAAGTTCAAAAGAATCCAATTTACACCAGATTTGTTGCCTGCAGATATAATAGGAACTACTATATATAATCCACAAGAAAATGAATTTACAACCAAAAAAGGGCCTGTTTTTGCAAATCTGATTTTAGCAGATGAAATAAACAGAGCTCCTGCAAAAGTTCAAAGTGCTTTACTTGAAGCCATGCAAGAACATCAAGTTACAATAGGCGATAACACATTTGAACTTGAAGAGCCTTTTATGGTTATGGCAACTCAAAACCCACTTGAACAAGAGGGAACATATCCACTTCCAGAAGCTCAGACAGATAGATTTATGATGAAATTGAAAATTTCATATCCTGATAAAAAAGATGAGTTGGCTATTATGGAAAGAATGACTCAAAGTGAAGTTCCACAGCCAAATAAAGTAATATCTCCTGAAGATATAATGAGAATAAGAAAGTTGATACCACAGATTTATATGGATCAAAAGGTTTCTCAATATATAGTTGATATTGTTTTTGCTACAAGAAAGCCAGAAGATTATAAACTTGAAAATTTAAAAGAGTTAATTTCTTGGGGAGCTTCGCCAAGAGCTACAATAGCAATGGCAACAGCTGCAAGAGCCTATGCTTTTATTTCAGGAAGGGCTTTTGTAACTCCTGATGATGTCAAAGCTATAGCCTATGAAGTGCTTCGTCACAGAATTATTTTGACTTATGAGGCAGAAGCTGAAGAAACTACATCTGAGGATATAATAAAGAAGATACTTGCAAATGTAGATGTGCCATAAATCTTAGAAAAAGGGCTCTATTATGGAGAAAGAAAAAAAAATCATTTTTAAGAAGATAAAAAAAATAGAGATAAAAACTCGAAAACTTGTAGAAGATTATTTTTCTGGAAAGTATAAGAGTATTTTTAAAGGCACTGGAATGAATTTTTCAGATGTCAGAGAGTATTATCCAGGAGATGATGTCAGAAATATTGACTGGAATGTTACTGCTCGATTGGGGCATCCTTTTGTAAAAGAGTTTTCAGAAGAGCATGAACAGACGATTTTAATAGCTGTAGATGTTTCAGGTTCTGGTGATTTTGGAACTGTTGATAGAACGAAAATAGAAATAGCTTCTGAAATTGCCTCTGTTCTTGCATTTTCTGCTTTGAAAAATCAGGATAAAGTAGGATTGATGATGTTTTCAGATGGTGTTGAAAAATATCTTCCTCCTAAAAAAAGCAGTCAATATGTGATGCGTATAATAAGGGAAATTTTGTATTATAAGAGACAAAGTACAAAAACAGACATTACAAAAACATTAAAAAATATAAATGATGTCTGTAAAAAGCCTGCAGTAGTATTTTTGATTTCAGATTTTATTGATGATGGTTATGAAAAACAGTTGAGAACTTTGAATAGAAAACATGATTTGATTGCGATCAAAATTCAAGATCCCAAAGAATCTGAAATTCCTGATGTTGGCTTTGTTGAATTTGAAGACAGTGAAACTTTTGAGCGAGTAATCATAAATACGAGTGATTCCACATTTAGAAAAAAATATAAACAAATGATTGAGGATAGAGAAGAAAATCTAAAAAATATATTTGGAAAATCAGGGGTTGATTATGTCAATTTAAGCACGGCAGAATCTTATATAAAGCCTCTTTATACATTTTTCAAGGTAAGAGAAAAAAGAATAAGACAATGAATTTAAAGAAAATAAAGTTTAATATCATAGTTTATTTTTTAGTTTTATTTGTGTCATTTTCATCTGTTTTTGCTTCAGATATAAATGCACTTCTTTCGTGTTCTCCAAATTCAGCTGAAGTTGGAGATGTTGTAAATTTAATTCTTGAAGTATCTGTTCCAAGGGGGTTAGGAATAGATATTGATGAAGATTTCAAATTAGAAGAAGATTTGGAAATATTAAACAAAAAAGAGCCATATTCTTATGAAAAAGATGGGAAAAAAATTTTTGTCTATCAGTTTGAAATAGTTTCATGGAGTGTTGGAAAAAAAGTAATTGGTCCAATAAAAATTAATGCTTCTTCAGGGGCTACTTTTAATTCTTCTAAAACAGTTCTTACAATAAATACTGTTTTAGATAAAGATTCTAAACAGATAAAGGATATTAAAAAGAATATTGATATTAAATATCCTTTCTATTTTTGGATTGTTTTGTTAGTTGCTTTTTTATTGTTTATTCTTTTGATTATATGGCTGATTCAATTAATAAAAGTTGGAAATTTGAACAAAAAGAATGTAAATAGAAATAAAACTCCTGAAGATATTGCAGAAGAAGCACTTGCAAAGTTATCTGAGATTAAGCTTGATAGCAAAGAGAATATCAAACAGTATTATACACTTTTGACAGAAATTTTAAAGAAATATATAGATGCAAGATATTCTGTTGAAACAATGGATCAGACAACATCAGAATTGTATAAATTGTTGAGAGATACAGACAGTTTGAGAGAACATGCTTCTGATATAAAAGCTGTTATGTCAAAATGTGATATGGTCAAATTTGCATGTTTTATTCCTGATTCATTTGAAGAAGATTTGAATGATACAAAAAACATTTACAAAAATATAAAATACGAAGAAAAAGAAGAGGAAACAAAAAAGGAGGATAAAAAATGAGCTTATTTTTTGCAAGTCCATGGTTTGCACTCCTTTTGATTGTCCCAATTTTATATCTTTGGTACTCATTAAAAAAGAAAAATTTAAATCCTGCTGTAAAGTTTTCTATGTTTTCTTATGCAAAAAAACTTGATGGCGGGGATTTGGGAAAATTTTATAAATATCTTTCTATTTTTTTGAAGTTTTCTGCTGTTTTTTTAATGGTTTTGGGACTTATGAGATTGCAAGACAGAACACCAGTTCCTGTCGATATGTCAAATTCATCACAGGGAACAGATATTGTGATTTGTCTTGATACATCTCCAAGTATGCTTGCACTTGATTTTGGAAAAGAAGATAGATTGACACTTGCAAAAGATGTTATTTCTGCATTCATAAAAGGGCGTTCAAATGACAGACTTGGGCTTGTTGTTTTTTCGGGTGCAAGTTTGACATTATGCCCTCTTACTGTCGATCATCAAGCATTGTTGTCAATGATTTCAAATATAACTTATGAGATAACACATTCAGATGGTACGGCAATAGGTGATGCCATTGCAACTTCGCTAAATAGATTGAAAAAAAGCCCTGCAAAAAGCAAAGTTATAATTCTTGTTACTGATGGAAGTAACAATATGGGGCATATTTCTCCAGAGACTGCTTCTAATTTAGCAGTTGAATTAGGGGTAAAAATATATACTGTTGGAGTTGGAAAAGAGGGAAGATCGGTTATGCCTGTAAAAGACCCTATGGGTTTTACACGATATATACCACTTGAAGATAGTATTGATGAACCCACGTTAAAAGAAATTGCTTCAAAAACTGGAGGAGAATATTTTAGAGCAAAAAGTGAAAAAACAACAAGTTCAGATTCTATGTCTTCAATTTTTGCTCAAATTGACAGTCTTGAAAAAACAAAAATTGACAAAAAAATAAGATATGAATATAGAGAGCTTTGTAATATTTTTTTGATTCCTGCATTTTTTATGCTTCTACTCGATGTATTTTTATCTTCACTTGTTTTTCGTCGTATTCCCTAATTTTTTTGGAGGAATTATTTTTTATGCACTTTATACATCCAGTTTATATACCATTTTTGTTTTTTTTAGTAGCTATTTTTATTTTATTATGTCTTGTTGGCTATAATTTTAAAAAGAAAAAAAGAGAGCTTATTGCTTCAAATAAGATGTTTAAGATAATAGCTCCTACATTTAGTCCAAAGCAACAGATAATAAAAGTTATATATTTGATAATTGGATTTTTCTTTTTGGCATTTTCTATAGCTGGTCCAATGTGGGGTAAACAGACTGTAGATGAAAATTTAAAAGGCATTGAGGTTTTTATAGCTCTTGACTGTTCTCAAAGTATGCAAGCACAGGATTATAAGCCTTCGAGAATAGATTTTGCAAAAGCACTTATTATAAAATTGATCGATCTTCTGCAAGGAAATAGGATTGGAATAATTGCTTTTGCTGGTGAAGCTTTTATGGAATGTCCTTTGACATCAGATATGGAAGCAGCCAAATTGTTTATTGATTATGCAGATTATACAGCTATGCCTGTTCAAGGTTCTGATATTGAAAAAGCAATAAAATTGGCTTCAGAAAGTTTTTCTCCTGCTAAAACAGGTTCGAAAGTGATGATTATACTTTCAGATGGTGAACATTTTTCTGGAGATGCTATAAAAGCAGCTGAAGAAGCAAGAGCAAATGGAATTTCAGTTTATACTATTGGAATTGGATCGCCTGAAGGTTCAAAATTGATTATAAATGGGCGTGAAAAAAAAGATAAATATGGAAGAACTGTTATTTCAAAACTTGATGAAGAAGGCATGAAACAAATAGCAGGTTCTGCCAATGGTGTATATTTACATGCTGATTATGAAGAATCTTCTATAAGACGATTTGTATCTTCTGTCAAGTCATTGAAGAAGGGGGATTTTGGTGTTAGAAATGAAGATTTATATATACACCGTTTCCAATATACACTTATTATATCCTTTATTTTTATTTGTTTGAGTATCATTTTGACTGAAAGGCGTTTTGGAAAGAAATGATTAAAAAAAGATTATTAATTTTCTTATTTATATTTCTTTTTATTTCTTTTGGAAAATTATATGCTTTTATGGAATATTTTCCTGCCGTAAAAGCTGATGGAGAATATAAAATAAAAAGGTTTGACAATGCAGTCAGTGATTATAAAAAGGCTCTTGAATATAGACCAAATTGGAATGATGTTACATTTAATTTGGGAAATACTTATTTTCGTCAAAAAAAATATGATGAAGCAGAGGCAGAATATAATAAAATTGTTGAGACTGGAAAAGAATCGTTTAAGGCACAGGCTTTATATAATTTGGGTAATATTGCTTACAAAAAGGGCGATTTAAAAAAAGCTGAGGAGTTTTATAAAAAATCATTGAGGATAAATCCAAAAGATAAAGATGCTAAATATAATTTAGAACTTTGTAAAAAAGAACAAAAGCAGAACCAATGTGATTGTAATAAGGGGAATAAGCCACAGGACAAAGATCAACAAGATAAAGATAAAAAGAAAGATAACAATAATCAATGCGATAAGGACAAAGACCAACAGGATAAGAACAAAGATCAGCAAGATAAGAACAAAGACCAGCAAGATAAGAACAAAGACCAGCAAGATAAGAACAAAGACC
>JBGUKW010000172.1:0-7639 GCA_045114665.1 Candidatus Xenobia bacterium
TTTCATTTTTTTTCTCCTTCAGGATTTTTTTTAAGACCGTGCAGAAGTTCTGTCATAAAATAATAATTTTTGATTTTTGATTCAAGAGAAGTCATCAATTTATAATCTTTCTCTTCAAATGCTTTTTTCCATTTTTCGATATTTGCTTTTGCCATTTTTTCATTTCCGCCAAAAAGTTTAAACATCAATATATCAAATAAATTAGCTCTTGAAGAAAGTTTTGTCTTCCAATGACGATTTTTATTTTTAAACATAATGGCAGACCTTGCCATTTCCTTTGAATTTTTGATTTCTCCTTCAAGTGTTGGAATTGTTTTATGTGGTTTATAGTGATATACTACGGCATTCATATTAAATCTGCGTTTTAAACCATACCTATATAATCTCCACCCCATATCATTATCTTCATAGCCATATTCTTTAAAAGACTCATCAAATCCACCGAGATCTTTTAAAGCTCCAACAGGTGCAGAAGCATTACAAGTACAGAATAAAGCCCCTGAAAAATCGGAAGGTTTAACCTTGTAATCAGGAATTTTGTATTCTGTTATGAGAACAATAGGTCCTCTTACAATGCTGTTTGGATATTGTTTATGTATTTTCGCATGATTTTCCAAAAAATCTTCTTTTGCCAAAATATCATCATCGACAAATACACAAATTTCTCCATTAGTAGCATTTATGCCTGTATTTCTTGCAGAACTTCTTCCACCCCACTCATTTTTTATATATCTCAACTTATAGTCAAATGACAGAGATTTTACAAGCTCTTCTGTGCCATCTGTACTTCCGTCATCAACAACTATAATCTCATAAGCAGAATGTGGAAGTGTCTGATTATTTAAACTTTCCAAAGTACCTTTTAAAAGCTCTTTTCTGTTGTGGGTACATATCACAACAGATAAAAATGGTTTTGCAGATGAAGGACTACACCAATTTACACTTTCTACAAATTTTTCTGCAAGCCTTTTTGCTGAATCTCTAAAAGGCGAATAAATTTTCGAAAGATTTTTTCTCATCTCGCCTATTTTCTCATCATCTGAGATTAATTCAAAAATTTTGTTATATACTTGTTCAGGTGTTAAAACTCCCATCATCTCAGGGACGATCTCTTTTTCAGCTAAAATATTTGGCTGTGCAGTAAATCCAAATTTGTCTGCAATGGTCAAAAGAATTTTGCCTTTTATAAATTTTCCAACAAATGGAATTAAATCCAAAAGACCGATAATTCCAAAATATGGAATATGATCAGGACGATTTAGTGGAGTAACAACAATCATTGGCTTTTCAAGACAGCCTACTTCCCCTGTTTTTGTTCCTGGTATTGAAACAACAAAATCAGAAGAATTCATCTCTTCATGGTGATTACCTCTAACAAGCCTGATAAAAGTATTTTCATCTTCTGAAGATTTCAATATATGTTTTTCTTTATCAAGGATTCCCTTAACTCCATCAATACCTTTAAAAGGTGGCAATTCTCCTAAATTCATAAATTTTTCTAAATCAATAAATGGAGATATTACAGTTTTAAAATCGAGTTCAGAATATTTTGCTTTTAACATCTGAGCAACTTTTAAATAAAAAGGCAAAAGAGAAGTCAATTCCAACATACGACTTCCACACATAAAAGCTATTGTCTTTATTTTCTCAGGATAAGGAGCAGGCTGTTTAGATTCAATATCCCCCATAACAGCGTCATAGATAAGATCTCCTGTAATATGGATTTTGTAATTTGGAATATTTCTTTTCAAAAGGACTTTTTTGTCCATTTCGGATTTTACAAAGTAACCCATATAAGAGCTATCACTTGCCTTAGTTCCCCATTGATACCCCCAAGCAAATGTCTTATTCTTTTTAGCCAAAATCCCAGTTAAAGCCAAATCACCGCCAATATGGAGGAAATACAATTCATTTTCATGTTTCTTATTAAAGAATTTCGAAAAAGAAGATATTTCATTAACTTCTGGAACTTGATCAAGCACATTTTTTTCTCTTCCAGAAGCAAAAACATCTTTTAAAAGCAATATAGTTATTTTACAATCAGGTAAAAGCCTTTTGATTTCTTTGACAGCAGGTTTCATCCAACCTGCTATCTCTCCCGGACTATTTACGGAAATTACAATTTCTTTTTTCATTTTTTTACTATTTGTACGCACTAAGTATTTTCTCAATTATTCCTGTTGAAGAATGATTAGGAATATATTCAAATCTCAAAATTTTACCACCATAAGACTTAATTATTTGTGCCTCTGGGATTTTATTTACATCATAATCTCCACCCTTAACATGTACATCTGGCTTCAAAAGTGAAATCAATTCGCAAGGTGTATCTTCATCAAAAATAGATATAAAATCAACACATTCAAATGCAGAAAGAACTTCAGCCCTATCTTCTTGACATACAATGGGGCGTTTATCACCTTTTAGCCTTTTAATAGAACTATCAGAATTTAATCCCAAAACTAAAATATCACCGCTATTTTTTGCAAATTGCAATAATTTTATATGCCCAATGTGCAAAATGTCAAAACAGCCATTTGTAAAGACGATAGTCTTATTTTCTCTGTTATTTTTTATGTAATCGACAAGTTCTTGCCGAGATTTTAACTTATTCATCAAAAAAAACCTCAAAAATGTAATGTTTAAAAATTTCCTTGTTTAAAGATTTTATCCTTTATTTTTGTCATTTTTAGAAATGACTTGATTTTTTACAATTTTGTTATATAATTATAATTGTTTTCACTAAAATTGAATATTTTTGTACATACTAAAAAAATGTTTATTTTGACTAACTGGGGCGACGCCTCGGCGTCGCCTCGATTTTTTTTCTGGGCTAAAAATTCAAAATTAACAGATATTTTCAAAAAATCGAGGCGATATATAGTTAAAAATAGAAAGGACAAAAGCCATGAAACATTTATCTAAATTGGCGATAATGACTATATGTATAATCATTACCGCTCTATTTACCTCGGCCTGCGGTGGAAGTGGTAGCAAAACCACTTCAAATGACAATTCTTCACTTTATTTTTTATTGGCTAATAACAATAGCCAAGAAGAAAATAACAATGAAGAAGAACCAAATGCAACTACAGATATTACACTCACTTTGGCTGATTCGTTAAATGCAGACAACATCGCCACTGCTGATATTTTCTATTCTGTTGACAATACAGCAAAAGCAACTGACGAAGAAGACAAAGAAATTTTAAAAGCTGAACCAACTGCTGAAGACAAAACTAAATTTGCAGTTTCATTTCCAGCTGGCATTGATATAAGCAATGTAAAGATAAAAGCTATTCTCACCTATGACAGCGAAGGAAATCTTCTTGATTACTTCTCCAGTTATGATGGTGTAAGTGCTGAAAATGGAATTTTTAATATCAATTTTGAAAATGAAAATGGCGATTTTGGCGGAGGTACTGGAACAGCAACTGATCCTTATATAATCTCAACACCTCGTCATTTTGTAAATATAAACAAAAAAGATGACGAAGGCAATTACCTATATCTTGACAAACACTTCAAACAGACTGCAGACATTGACTTTACACATTTGACAGGTCTAAAGATAGTAAAAGCTGATGATGACAAAGACATCACTATAGAAACAACTAACGAAAAAGCACCATTTTATAATAATGGAGAAGGAAATGAATCTATTGGAAAATATGAAATGGAATCAGGAAATGGCGATGGCGAAGGTAAAGACCCAGAAGTGGCTTCACTTCATGTCATACCAGCTGGAAAAATAGACCCAATCGGACCAACTGTACCAACAGAAGACCCTACAAAAAATTGTTTTAAAGGCTCTTATGACGGAGACAATCACACAATAGATGGTCTTATGTTTGTAAATCCAAAAACAAATCGTATTGTAATATTTGATATGGTTGTAACAAACAAAGAACCTATTAAAAATTTGACCATTGGCAAAAATTCAATATTTTTTATTGATAAAAATAATGAAATTTATAATCAAAGTTTAAGTATATCTCCAATATCCGTTTTTTATTCTGATGGAACAGAAAATATTAGTATAGAAAATATTGAAAACAATGCAAAAATCGTTGTCAAAAATGTAGAAGCATCTGTTTGCTTGATTTCAGGTATAACTCCTAGTGCATATAATTCCACAATAACAAATTGTATTAATAATGGAAATATAACACTTTACAACAATAAATTTGCCAGGTTATATATAAATGGCATTGTAAATATGATTGAAAGAAATTTTAGTGATGATGTACAAATTAACAATACAATATTTAACTGCACAAATACTGGACATATCACGATTGCAAAAACTGAATTTTTTGACAATCCCAATATGCCTTTCTTTAGCATGCTAAACATGTATGTAAGTGGAATAGTCGGACAGATTCAAAGCAATAGTAGTACTCAAACAAACACAATAACAAATTGTACAAATACAGGTGTTATCACAGTAAGTGAAAATAAAGATATGGGATTATACTGCGGAGGATTAATAGCTGATTTATATGCTTCAAATATATCAGATTTAACAAACACTGGAGATATAACAGTAACAGACAATACAGACTCAGATATATTTGCCTATGGAATTGCTACTATGTTAGACACTTATGGAACAACTATTGATGGTGCAACAATTATAAATGAAGGAACAATAACAGTTACAGGCAATACAGAAGGTTATTATATATCTCAAGGCGAACTTATAGGTCCAGAATCTATACTAGGACCAGTATTTCCTCCAACACCTCCAACACCTCCAACACCTCCAACACCTCCTATTCCATAGATAAATTAGAGAGTGCAGAACATAAAACTGCCAGCTGATCGCAAATATGATCAACTGGCAGTTTTTTTTTGTTGTTAATTTAACTCCTTGTGTTAGTTGATTTTAAAAAATAAGTAAATAAAAACTTGCTGAAAACTATCCAATACATGCCTGTATACTGCCATTTTGTCATTGCGAGGCTCAAAAAAATAGTTAAAAACTCATTAGAGTTTTTAATACCTTACCCCACAAGGAGGAGCCGTGGCAATCTAAGCCTATAATTTTATTATTTACTTAAAAATTGAGTCGATCAGCTCTGTTTAGAATGCTGTACTTGATCTATTTCATAAATTACTAAATTTAAATTAAGCGGTTGAGATTGCCACGGTCGCATAGCTCCTCGCAATGACATCTCTGCTAAATAGTGGCTTTCTTGGGCAGATTGTAAAATATTAATTAACTAACACAACGAGTTAACTTATTATCACTACTTTTACAATTTTATTATATTATATATTTTCACAAAAAGCAATATTTTATAAATTCCATTTTTTATTTGCCTTCGAATTCATATTGTGGTATAATAAAATAATATAAAAAAACAAGAAGGTTCTAAATTATGGAAATTCCTAAAGATGTAGAAGAACTTGCATATTCAATAATGATAACAGAATTTACAGGATATTCACTTCCTGAAAAAGTTTTATCAAAACCTTATGCAGGTGTCATTTTATTTGCAAAAAACATAAGAACTGAAGAAGAATTAAAATCGCTAAACAAACAGATAAAAGAGACTTCACTAAAAAAATATAACAAAATCCCTTTAATTTCTGTCGATCAAGAAGGCGGAGCTGTTACAAGGGTGAATTTTAAAAACATTACACCACTATGTGGAAATATGGCACTTGGCAAAGCAAATTCAGAATATTTAGCCGAAAAAAATGGACAGATATGCGCATTAGAACTTGCAAAGCTCGGATTTAATCTCGATTTTGCCCCTTGTGCAGATGTCAACTCCAATCCACAAAATCCAATAATAGGTACGAGATCTTTTGGTGAAAATCCAGAAAAAGTGGCAAATTTAGTTTCTGCAATGACAAAAGGATTTGCAAAAGGTGGCATTTTAGCTTGTGCAAAACATTTTCCTGGACATGGAGATACTGCATTTGACAGCCATTTGACAATGCCAAAAAGTGAGAAAACTTTAGAAGAACTCGAAAAATGCGAACTATTGCCATTTAAATCTGCAATAGAGTCAAATATTCCAATGATAATGACCTCCCACATCTGCTTTTCAAAAATAGACAAAGAAGGCTTGCCTGCAACACTTTCAAAAACAATTTTAACAGATATTTTGAGAAATAAACTTGGATTTAATGGCATTATTGTTACTGATTCTATGGCAATGGACGGAATAAAAAAATATTTCGGATATGGTGAAGCCATTGTCCAAAGTATCATAGCAGGGGCAGATTTAATAATCGCCTGTGGAAGTGAAGAAGACAGAGAAAAAGCTGTTAAAGCAATCAAAAATGCTGTAAAAGAAAGAAGAATAACTATCGAGCGTTTGCAGGAATCATTTAACAAAATAGAGGCTATGAAAGCGACATTAAAAACAGGTTGTGAAATGACAAATGAAGAAAAAATGCAGATAGCAGAGGAAAGTGCCAAAAATTCGATAGAAATCGTTTTGAATAATGGTATGATTGGCAAAAAAATTAAAAAGACATTGCTAATATCACCTGAAAAATTGAAACTATCTCCACATAGTATTCCGACAGAAGAGTCATTTCTTCCAAAATTTATGGAATATGCAAAAACGGAATATTATAAAATCGGTTCTGAATCAGAAAAAATAAAAGAATTTGAAAAAATAGCAAAGAAATTTGACAGGATAATTCTTGCAATTTCATCTTATGGCAAATTGACAGAAGCACAAAGACAGCTTTTAAATTCATTTGAAAAAATATCTGATAAAACTGTTGTTGTCTCGTTAAACAACCCATATTTAACAAATGATATAAAATGGTTTAAATCTTATATCAATAGTTTTTATTATGGAAAATTGCAGATGAAATATACAGCAAAAACTATAGACGGAGAGTAAAAATATGAATAATTTAAATTTTGATGATCTCAATGAAAATATTGATAAAGATATGGAAGAAATTCAAGCAATTACAAAGGTGATTGCTGAAAAAATAAAAGATGAAAAAAGTATTTCTGATGAAAATAAAGAGTCAATAGCCTACAGAATGGCAGAAATAATGACCGCAGCCAAAAATTTATATACACAGATGTTGCCAATATTCACAAATGACGATTCAAAAGAAGAGGCTTTTGACATATTGAGCAAATTCAGACTTCACTATATAAACATGTGCGACATAATACAAGAATTTGACGAAATGTTTATGAATTCAATAGTGCCTGAAGACGGGGCTGAATATATAAATCCTGAAGACATAGATGAAGATGAGATAAGAGAAGAAGTTGGCAATGAATGTGATTGTGGTGATGATTGCGATTGTGAAGATTGCCATTGTGAACACGATCATAAACACGAAGAAAAACACGAATGCAAATGTAAAGGCAAGAAAAAATAAAAGGAGGAAAAATTTTATTGTATAGATATAAAAAAAATAGCGGAAAAACTTGATTTACAATTTGAAAAAGAAAATTCTTTTGTAAACATAGTTTCTGTTGATGTAGATTCTTATGCAAAAGAAAAATTTAACAAAAAAATTAGAAAATCTGTTAGTATCCCACTTTGGCTTAATGATTTAGCAGTGAAGCTATGCTCGGCTAAAGACCGACCATCTTCTGATTGGAAAGTAGCTGTTGCTTCACAAGTCTAAGCCTCAGAAATGGGGC
>JBGUKW010000173.1:0-3023 GCA_045114665.1 Candidatus Xenobia bacterium
TAACAATTATTGGTACAACTCCTCAACTCCCTCTTTTCTTGTAGATTATTTTAAACAACATCAAATTGATAATATTGAAAAATTTAGACATATAAAAGTATCTTCAGATTTTGCAAATGAACAAGAAATAGAAAAAGCAACTCCTGAAAGTTTTCTATTTCAAGCTGGGTATTTAACTATAGAAAAAAAAGAAAGAAAAGATGAATCAGTAATTTTAACTCTTGATTATCCCAATGAAGAAGTAAAACAATCAATAAGCAGATTATTTTTGAGAAATATATATAAAATAGAAAAATATATACCTTTAGGTGATGCTCTTTGGAAAGCTATAAAAGCCCTAAATGAAGGGAATATCGAAAAGATAGTTGAGATGTTTAACAATGCTTTAAGTAAAATTCCCTATAGTGATTTTCCAAAGAATCAAAATGAGTATTGGTATAGATCACTATTTGTTATGTTGCTTCGTGGCGGTGCAGGTGTAACATCTTTTCAAGAATCTTACACTTCAGAAGGTCGCTCTGATTTGATAATTCCATTTGATGATAAGATAATTATTATTGAATTTAAATTTGCAAAGAGTTCAAAAAGTGTCCCTAAAGCGAGAACAGAAGGCGAAGAGCAAGTAAGACAATATGCCAAAACTTATGAAAATGAAAATAAAAAAATAATAACTATTGTTTTAGTTGCTGATAACAGAAAAAGAAAAGTGAGTTTGTAAAATATATTTTTTTATCTTTATACCGACTAAATTATAACCATAAACAACTCTAATTTTAAATTACTTAAGGGTTGTTTTTTCTTATTTTATATGGTAAAATATTCTCATGAAAATCTTATATAAAAGTTTTACCATTAGTTTTATAAAGGGGATAATTAAATTATAATGATAACTTCAAATTCAAAAGAACTCGTTAAAAAGACTGTGAAAAAACAAAGAAAGCTAAAAACACTTGAAGATCTTACAATTAGAGATGATTATATGTTTTCTAAAGTGATGAGTTTTCAGAAAATATGTAAAGAATTTCTTGAAGCTATATTTAATATAGAAATTGAAAAAATTGAGTATATAAATGTAGAAGAAAGAATAAAAACGACTTATGAACATAAAGGTGTAAGACTTGATGTTTATATAAAAGACAAAATTGGCACTGTCTATAATATAGAAATGCAGTTAATTAATTATAAAAATTTGGCAAAAAGGGCAAGATATTATCAAGCGATGATTGATTCTTCGTTATTGCTAAAAAATACTGATTACAATTTGCTAAATAAGTCATTTATAATTTTTATTTGTCCTTTTAAATTATTTGATGAAGAACGTCAGATTTATACTTTTAAAAATTTCTGTGAAGAAAATAAAAATATACAATTAGAAGATGAAGCAACTAAAATTTTTATTTCAACAAAAAATAAAAAAGAAAAAAAATTAAATGCTAATTTAGAAGCATTTTTAGAATATGTAAATGGTAAAATGCCTGACAATTCTTTTGTTAAGGAAATAGATGAGACAATAAAATATATAAAAAAAGATGAGAAAGAGAGGGATAAATATATGAAAGAGCATTTATTGGTTATGGATAGTAAGAGATTAGGAAAAGAGCAACAAGCTGTTGAAGATATAAAATTAGCTATGAAAAATTTTCATGTTTCACTTGATCAAGCTATAAAGGGATTTGAAATCAATTCAAAGGAAGACCAAGCACTATTTATAAAATTGATAAATGATCCTGAGTTTTATGATGAATATTTTTATCCTGAAGCATATTATAAGATTGTTGAGGTTGAGGAGTAAATTTATATATACAAAAGAATATTTAAAAACGGAGGCTACAGCAATTTTGAAAATTGCTATAATAAAAGGACAACTAAAATGACAATAGCTGAAGCCATAAAATTTATAGTTGATAGGAAAGATGATAGCCTATTGAAAGATTCAAACAAATTCAAAGCCTATCTAAAAGATCTATGTGCAGAATGTCCAAAAGAGCTAAAAATCATCAATAGAGCATTAGATGATAAAATTTTAGAAAAAATCTTTGGAAATGAAAGAGACAATGTTAAAATCTCAAGGTTGAGAGATGAATTTGAAGACCAAGGAATGTCAGATACTTGGAGTGAATTTATAATAAGTTCATTTGCACAAGTTCTCAGTTGGAATTATGAACCTAAAGAAACAATAGAAAAGAATCCAATACAACCAACTCAGCAAAGTTCCAATACATCTAATGATTTCAATCATTACTTAAAACTTGCTGAACAAGGCGATCCAGAAGCACAAAATAAAATTGGCGATATGTACCGACTTGGGCAAGGTGTAAAAACAGATTACAAAGAAGCAGTCAAATGGTATAGAAAATCTGCGGAACAAGATAATGCTTATGGACAATGCTATCTTGGTTATATGTATGATTATGGTCGTGGTGTAGAAAAAAACTATAATGAAGGCATCAAATGGTACAGACAATCTGCTAATCAAGATTGTAAAGAATCTTTTGTACATCTTGGAAATATTTACAAAAATGGTCAAGGAACAGAAAAAGACTATGATAAAGCAGTTAAATATTATAAAAAAGCAGTAAATGAAAACATCCCTTATGCCTACAAATGCCTTGGTAATATGTATGCTAATGGCTATGGCGTAGAAAAAGACGAAGAAGAGGCAGAAAAATATTACAAAAAAGCTATTACACTATTCAAGCAACAAGCTCAACAAGGCGATCTTGAAGCAGAAGACAACCTCGGGGATATGTACAGAGACGGTAATGGTGTAGAAAAGGACTATGAAGAGTCTGTCAAATGGTACAGAAAAGCTGCGGAACAAGGAAATTCAAGTGCACAAAATAGCCTTGGGAATATGTACTACAATGGAAATGGTGTAGAAAAAGACTACGAAGAGGCTGTTAAATGGTACAGAAAAGCTGCGGAACAAGAATACGACTGGGCACAAAGTAATCTTGGAAATATGTATAGGGATGGCAAGGGGGTAGAGCAAGATTATTCAGAAGCTAAAAAATGGTACAGAA
>JBGUKW010000174.1:0-6723 GCA_045114665.1 Candidatus Xenobia bacterium
TCATAGAGATTCGCCACCTCTATTACTTTTTATTTTCGAAATATGTTAATATTTTGTTAACTATGTTAATAATTTTATTTTTCAAATTTTTACTCAAAACCTCTTTTTAGAGGTCAAAATCTCGCCCCAAAAAGGGTGAAAAAATTAAAGAAAGGAAAATCGTATGGAAAATTTTAATGAAATCAAAGAAATGTCTAAAATTGAAAATAAAATTTTAGATAAAGAATTGCTAAAAAAATTAATTGAAGCTCAAAAAATAACTATATCAAATGACAAGGAAAATAATAGTGAAATTACAATTGAAATCAAATCAAAGTATAAGATTACAAATGATGAAAAAGAAGAGATTTACGAAATAAATAAATTAGGCGATAAATTATTTTATGACAATCAAGAAATAAAAAATATAATAAAGAATAAAAATCTATATATAAGTATAGAAGAAGGCATTGAAGAAATAGGTAAAGAGACATTTAAAGATTGTAAAAATTTGAAATCAATAATCTTACCAAAAAGTCTAAAAAAAATAGAAAAGCAAGCTTTTCAAGGTTGTAATTTATTACAAGAAATAACTATTCCAAAAAATGTCAAAATTATTGGCGAACATTCTTTTAATGATTGCACTTCACTCACAACAGTTATAATTGAAGAAGGAATAGAAATAATAGAAGAATGGGCCTTTGCTTCTTGTCCTTCATTAAAAGCAATTACAATTCCTAAAAGTGTAAAAGAAATAAAAGATTGGGCTTTTGCACTTTTTGGTGATCTACAAATAACAATAAATAACAAGAAAGACAACATAAAAATAAGTGAATTTGCTTTCTATCATCCAACTATAAAAATATATTTCATATAAAACTTAATATAGCATGTGATATTCTACTAACTAACATGCTATATTTTAAAAATTAAAATTATGGAGGTGAGACAAATTGAAATCTTGTCCAAATTGTCAGGCACAAATACCTGATGAAAACAAATTTTGTTCTAAATGTGGATATAAAATTCCTGAACCAACAAAACCAAAATTTATTTATTGTCCAGGTTATAATGATGGCGAAATTTTATTTGCATGCCTAAAGTGTGGTTCACAATTTTCTTCAGAAGACGGAAAATTCTGTCCTCAATGTGGAAACCAAGTTCCAAATTCAATGAACGATCCAAGTTTAATGCCTTGGTCTGATATACATGGTGAAGTTACATTCAATATTATTGCTCGTGAATCAGATAATAAGAATATAATAGAAGTTCCTTTTATATATTTTGTAAATAGCAAACCATACATAATAACAGGTCTATCAGTAAAGTCAGAGCTTATGCATCAATTAGAATATTTAAAGACAATAAAATTACCAATAACAATAAAAACATTAGGTGATACAAACTATAATGCATACAAAGGCTATGACTATAATGCATATAATACACTTAAGCGATCTATAGAACTACTAAAAATTGAAATTCCAAGAAATAATAATCTTGAATGTATAGGCAATGCTTTTTTTTCTATAGATCCACTTATTAAATCAAATAAATCAAATAATATATTAGATAGTAGCAATTTATTTACTTCAAATAAACTTGCATATATTAACGATTATGCTTTTTTTAGAAGAAAATTATCAGGTAATATCATATTACCAAAATCACTTAAATATATAGGAGAACAGGCTTTTTGTGCTTCTAATGCAACAATTGTAGTTCCTGAATCAACCAGCACTATTGGGCCCTATGCATTTGAAGATTGTATAATATATTATAAAGGCTCACTAAAAGATTATAAATATAAACGTAATTGGGGAGCAAAAGAATTCTATAATTATTATCCAGACTGGTACAAAGGATAAAACTTCAACTAACACCACCCATCATAACTTGACCGCTTGGTTATAAAAATTTTCCAGCGGTCATTTTTTTTTATTTTCCTTAATACAAATTTAGGCGAACAAATTCATTTTCAGATACAAAGAAATATTTGATTTATTTTTAACATTATGCTATAATAGTAAAAGAATTAGAGGATTTTTATAATGACAACAAATAAAGAAAATTTAAAGAAAAATAATACTGAAACTGTAAGAAAAAGAAAAACTCTTGAAGAATTGACAATACAAGACGATTACCTCTTCAAAAGAATTATGGAAGAAAACGATATTTGTACTGGATTTCTTGAAATTCTTTTAGGAATTAAAATTAAAGAGATCGTTTATATAAAAATCGAAGAAGTTATGAAAGAGTTATACGACAGCAAAGGAATAAGGCTTGATGTCTATCTTAAAGACAACGATGATATTGTATATAATATTGAAATGCAAGTTACCTCCATTGACGAAGAAGAGTTTGCTAAAAGATTTAGATATTATGAAGCGATGATCGATTCTTATTTGCTTAGACTTGGTCAAGATTATAACAAACTAAACAAACTCTTTATAATTTTTATTTGTCCTTTCAAAATTTTTGACGGAAAAAAGCAACTTTATACTTTTAAAAATTTTTGTGAAGAAAATAAATCTATTGAACTTAAAGATGATGTTACAAAAATTTTTATTTCAACAAAAGGCGAAGATAAAGGAAATAAAAATGATGATTTTGAAGCACTTTTAAAATATATAGACGGAATTAAAACTGAAAATCCTTTTATTAATCACATTGACAATAGAATTAATCAAATAAAACAAGATGAGAAAGAGAGGGGAGCATATATGCAGTACGATTTACATTTAAGACAAATTGAAAAAAAAGCTAAAGAAGAAGGCGAAAAAATTGGAATGACCAAGGCACTTTTTGAAATTGCCAAAAATATGATTTTAGGAAATATGCCATTAGATAAAATTGCAGAATTTACCAAGTTACCTATTTCAGAAATAAAAAAAATTTCAGCACAAATGGCATAAACACAATTATCCCAATCTCACAAAATAAAATACAACTATCAAAATGACCGCTCGGTTATAAAAATTTTCAGCGGTCATTTTTTATTGCTTATTAATTTTAACTCGTTGTTGCTCATTATAAAAAAAATAAAAAATTTGCTATAAACTATTCAATATATGCCTGTTTACTACCAGTTTGTCATTGCGATGGAGCTGTGCTACCGTGGCAATCTAAGACTGTAAATTTTTATTTGCTTGACAAATAGTATTAAATATAGTATTATAATATTAAGAGGTGAAATTATGGCTAATATTGAAAAATTAATTAAAAAAATGAAAAATAAGCCTAACAGTATAAGACCTGAAGAAGCAGAAAAAGTTTTAATCTATTTTAATTATATTCCTGTTAGACAAAAAGGAAGTCATAAACATTATTTAAATAAAAAAACAGGTGATTTAATAACAATAAAACAAGAAAATCCACTAAAAAAAGTATATATAATTGACATACTAAATCGAATAAAAAATAAATGAGGTGTAAAATGGAATTAAACGATTATATGAACTTACCTTATACAAAAATTATACAAAAAATAAATGACGAAAGCGGAGAATATTATTATGGCAAAATTCTTGAATTAGATGGTTGCCAAAGTACAGGAGAAACAATAGAAGAATTAAATGCTAATTTAGATGAAGCAATGGAGGGCTATTTAGAAGTTAAATTAGAAAATAATTTACCAATACCTATTCCACACAATCCAAATAATTACAGCGGAAAATTTGTTATAAGGATTCCAAAAACACTACATCAAAAACTTGCAATAGAAGCAAATAAAGAAGGAATAAGTCTAAACCAATTAGCACTTTACAAATTAGCTCAATAAATCTTTTCCAAATCATTATAGAAAATAATCACTTTCCCAATAGCTTTTTTATCCATTTACCAAATACTAACAATGCAAATGACCGCTTGGTTATAACAATTCCAGCGGTCATTTTTTTGGTCTTCTAAATTTGTAATTTAAGATCAATATTGGTTTTTTTGCCATCTTCCCTATTTTTGTATCGATCCCCCATTATTTTATTTTTCTCTTCTTCCACATTTTTATTATTCTCTACATTTCTACTCCTTTAATGGTTTGCCAAAGAATATTTGTCTGAATAAATAAAGAATATTTTTCCATTATTTGAATAAAGAAGGATAATTTAAGCCATTTTGTCAAAATATTTTACTATGGTGTGTCGGTAAACTCTATTTTTTGCATATTCAAAAGTTGCTATAAACTATCTAATATAGCCTGTATACTGCCACTTTGTCATTGCGAGGCTTTAGCCGTGGCAATCTAAGCCTATAAATTATTATTTACTTAAAAATTAATTCGATCGTATCTATTTAGAATGAAATACTCGCTCTACTTAATAAATTACTAAAATTAAATTAAGTGGTTGAGATTGCCACGGTCGCACAGCTTCCTCGCAATGACATTGCCTCTAAATAGAGGCTAATTGGTAATTTACCAACACCCCCTAAACAACAGATTTTTACACACAAAAAATGGGACAAAAGACGACAAAAATCCCTCCTTCACAAGAAGGAGAAAAATAATTGGGAGGAACTATGAAAAAGTTATTGGCACTTGTACTGGCAGGGGCTGTGTTATTTATGATGAAAGCCTCAGCAGACGCTAATGTAATAACAAAAACAGAGACAAAGCAAGAAATAAAAATAGGAGCTGATAAATACACATTCCAAGATTTTATAAATGTGAAATGGATAAAAGAACCTGTTTTATCACCTGACGGAAAATCTATATTGTTTACAGCCGAACAGAAAAACCTCGATAAAAATACTGCTTTTAGCAAAATTTGTATTTTGAATACAGAAACAGGAAAAATAAAAGCAATAACTCCTGAAGATCAAAAATCAACTTCAGGCAGATGGTCTCCAGACGGAAAGAAAATTGCATTTGTAAAAGTTGAAAAAGGCAATGCTGAAATATGGACAATGGACACAACAGGCAAAAATGCAAAAAAATTGACAGATACAGCATATGGTGCAAGCGGTCCAGTTTGGTCTCCAAATGGAGATAAAATATTATTCGCTTCTGAAGTCTATGCAGACTGTAAGACAATGCAGGACAACAAAGTCAGAAAAAATGCAAAAGAAAAAAGCAAAGTAAAGGCAAGAATAATTGAAGAGCTTCCATATCAAGTTTTTGACAGATACAGAGAAGACCGCTTCAGCCATCTTTTCATAATCAACACTGACGGAACAGGCTTAAAGGACTTAACACCTGGCAAATATGACTGTCCACCAATAGATTTGGGAACAGATTGTGATTATTCATTTTCACCAGACGGAAAAGAAGTCTGTTATGTAACAAATACTGATGAAAACCTTGCTTGTTCTACAAATAACGATCTTTTCATATACAATTTAGAAACAGGAAATAGAAAAAGAATAACAGAGAGCAAAGCAAATGATTCAGGTTGCATATATTCTCCAGACGGCAAATACATTGCATATACAGCAATGGAAAGACCTGGATTTGAAGCAGATAGAAGAGTTTTGACATTATATGAAAGAGAGACTGGAAAACATATAAAAATAAGTGATGATTTTGACAGAAGTGTATTGAGTTTTAGATGGCTTCCTGACAGCAAATCACTTGTATGTAATGCAGACAATGACGGATTTACCTGCATATATAACATAGACATAAACGGCAATGTAAAAAAACTTTCTGACAACAACACAGATGATTCACCGTTTGCCTCTGCAGATGGAAAAACAGTCTATTACAGATCACACAGAACAACACATCCACCAGTCATAAAATCTGTAAGTCTTGAAAATTCTGATAAAACAAAAGTTATTGCAGACATAAACAAAGATTTTGCTAAGTTCAAAATGAATGAACCTGAACATTTCCACTTTAAAGCCTCAGATGGTCAAGAAGTTCAAGGTTTTATAGTAAAGCCATACAACTACATTGAAGGCAAAAAATATGGACTTATCTATCTCATTCACGGTGGACCACAGAGTTCTTGGACAGATGATTTCCACCAGAGATGGAATACACAGCTATTTGCTTCAAAAGGATATGCTGTTGCAACAGTAAACTTCAGAGGAAGCACAGGCTGGGGACAAAAATTTACTGATGAAATTTCAGGAAATTGGGGCGGTCGTCCTTATGAAGACCTCATGGAAGGTCTCGATTACATAATCGACACATACAAATTTGTTGACAAAGACAGAATGGCTGCTGTTGGTGCTTCTTATGGCGGTTATATGGTTGATTGGATTATGGGACACACAGACAGATTCAAATGTGCAGTTTCTCTTTCAGGCGTATTCAACACAGTAAGTGAATATGGAACAACAGAAGAACTTTGGTTTCCTGAATGGGAAATGAAAGGAACACCATATAACAACAGAGAGTTATATGAAAAATGGAATCCAATAAACTATGTAAATAATTTCAAAACACCTTGTTTAGTCATACACGGCGATGAAGATTACAGAGTCCCAGTTTCTGAAAGCAAACAGCTATTTACTGCATTGAAAAGAAACGGAGTACCTGCAAAATTTTTGAACTTCCCAGATGAATGTCATTTCATCAGAAAACCACAAAATATGCAGTTGTGGTATTCAACAATGGACGATTGGTTCAAAACTTGGTTGAAAGAGAAATAAAAACGGAGGTTTTATTATGGCTACATTTCAAATTACAATTGATGACCATGTAAAAAAAGAAGCAGGTGAAGCTATGCTCGGCTAAAGACCGACCATCTTCTGATTGGAAAGTAGCTGTTGCTTCACAAGTCTAAGCCTCAGAAATGGGGC
>JBGUKW010000175.1:0-9514 GCA_045114665.1 Candidatus Xenobia bacterium
CGCACAAAAGTTGCTAATTCAAATTATTTAAAAGCCGAATTAATAAGAATTTTCCCTTAAAAGGGAAAAGTATATTTAAATAGAAAAATAATAAGTAAATTTCACATGATATTTAACCAATTTTAAAGGAGTTTTTATGAAAATAAAATTTGGTTTTATTTTTTTATTTGTTATTTTAATCTTTTTTTCTTTTGGAGTTGCCTATTCTCAAAATTCTGCTCCTGTTATAAATGAGATTACACCAAATAGAGCTTATGTTTCAGATGAAGTAGTAATAAAAGGTAAAAATTTTGCTTCTTCTGGAAATTTAGTGTTTTTTAGAACTGTAAGGGCAAGAATAAAATCTCAGTCTCCTACAGAAATAAGAGTTATAGTTCCTGAAAATGCTAAAGTTGGAAATGTTACTGTAGAGACAGATGGAGTTAAATCGAATGAGTATAGATTTTATGTTCTTCCTTATGTTGAATTTAAACTTGCATCTTCAAATATAGAATTGGGAAAAGAAACAAAGGGAATATTGACAGTCTTTGGTTCTAAAATCCCTTGGAAAATATTGATTATAAATAAATATTATGAAACAGTAAGACTTGATAATGGAGAAAAACAGAAAATTGTTATGACTTCTGGTGGAGATAATAATACTGCACAAGTTGGAATTACTGCTATAAAGAAGGGCAATTTTAATATTTCTTTCCGTGTGTTATCTGGAGATAAAAATTACAGAAATTCTTCTGATAATGAGTCCAAGAATTCAAATAAATCTGAAATTGACAAAAATGTTAATTCTGATGTTGAAAAACAGAAGGCAAAATTAGAGGCAGAGGAAAAGGCAAAACTTGAAGCTGAAGAAAAAGCCAAACAGAAGGCCGAAGAAAAGGCTAAGGCTGAGGCTGAGAAACAAGCAAAAGAAGAGGCTAAACAGAAGGCAAAATTAGAGGCAGAGGAAAAGGCAAAACTTGAAGCTGAAGAAAAAGCCAAACAGAAAGCCGAAGAAAAGGCTAAGGCTGAGGCTGAGAAACAAGCAAAAGAAGAGGCTAAACAGAAGGCAAAATTAGAGGCAGAAGAAAAGGCAAAACTTGAAGCTGAAGAGAAAGCCAAACAGAAAGCCGAAGAAAAGGCTAAGGCTGAAGCTGAAAAACAAGCAAAACTTGAAGAAAAATTAAAAGCAAAAGCTGAAGCAGAGGCAAAAGCTAAACTTGAAGCTGAAGAAAAAGCAAAAGCTGAAGCAGAGAGACAAGCTATATTGAGAGAGCAACAAAAAGCAAAAATTGAAGCAGAGGAAAAAGCAAGAGCTGAGGCTGAAGCTGAAAAACAAGTTCAAAAAGAAAATAAAAAGTTAGAACAAGAAAAAGCCAAGTTAGAACAAGAAAAAGCTAAATTGGAAAAAGAAAAAGAAAAATTACAAAAGGAAAAAGAAAAATTCGAAGAAGAAAAAAGAGCTTTGAAGAATTTAAATAAAAAGGCAAAAGCAGAAGAAAAAAAGGCACAGTTAGAAGCAGAGGCAAAAGCAAAAGCTGAAGCAGAAGCAGAGAGAATTAAGGCGGAAGCACAAAAACTTGAGCTTGAGAAGAAACTTTTAGAAGAACAGAAAATCAAAAAAATGATTGAAAAAGAAGAGACAAAGAAGGCTTTAGAAAAATTAAATAATAAGTCTGAAATATTTGTTAAGACAAAAAATAATTTCTAAATGATAATTTGTTAAGTGGTTATAAAAAAGTTTTTTATAGCCACTTTTTATTTTGAAGGGTTTTTCTTTGTTATAAAAAAATAAAATATTTAGAAATTTATTTTGTAAACTAATAAGATTTTAGATTCTCTTTGGGGGATTTTTTTATGGATTTTTTTTCAGATGCTTCAGAAATAAAAAGACAGGAAGAAGAAACTGACATATCTGCTGAAGAATTTTCTTTTTCTGATGAAATGGCAGAGGAAAAGGAAGAAGTTGAACAGATTTTAGGAATTGGTAATTTTGATGACAGTGATTTTGAAGAAGATTCTTCTAATAATGAAGTTGACAATTCTTCAAATGAAGAAAGTGTTCAAAATGAAACAAATGTTGAACAAGAACAAGTTGATAAACCTGTTGAGAATGAAAATAAAAATGAGGAACAGGTAACAACAGAAACAAAAGCAGAAACTAAAAATGTCTCTCAACCTCCTGCAACTGGTGGAATTGATATTCCTTCATATCCTTCTAAAGAAGGAAGAAAAATTAGAGATGAAAAAGAACGAGCTAAAAAAGAAAGAAATCCTGCAGACCTTGTTGCAAGACAACAGAAAAAAGCAGATGATTTCAATGAAAAAGGTAAAAAATATTTAAAGCAATCACAGACTGAACAGGCTAAAGCATGTTTCATGAGAGCTCTTGAAATTGATCCAAGGCATGCAAAAGCATTGAATAATTTGGGTTATTCTTATTTTGTAGATGGAAATGTTGATACTGCTTCTAAATATTTTAGACAGGCACTTGATGTCGATCCATATCTCGATGTGGCTAGAATAAATCTTGCCAATTCAATGGTGAGTATGGGTAATAATGACTCAGCACAAGTTCTATATAATCAAATTATAGATAATGCTCCTGATTCTGAAGGAATGTTCTCTTATATCGGTAATGTATGTTCTTCTATTGGAGTTTATGATAAAGCGGCAAAGGCCTATGAAAAAATTATTGCAAATAATCCAAATAATATAAGTGCATTGAATAATTTGGGTGTATCTTATTCAAAAATGGAAAGATATGATCTTGCCATAGAGCAGTATAGAAAAGTTCTTGAAAAAGACCCTGCAAATCCTTATGCTTATAATAATATGGGAATTGCCTATGGAAAGAGTGGAGATATTCAAAATAGTATAACATCTTTTGAATATGCTGTTACTTGTAGTCCAAATTTTGTATCTTCTATGTGCAATTTGGGTTTTGTCTATGGAAAGAATGGCGATGAAGAAAAAGAAATCGCCATGTATAAAAAAGTTATGGAGATAGACCCTGAAAATCCACAGGCACAACATTCACTTGGTCAAACTGTTCAGGCAGAAGGAGATGTAGATAAGGCTTTAGAGCTTTATAAAAAAGCCGTCGAAGCAGAACCACAATTTGAAAGAGCTCACTTTGATTTGGCCAATGCACTTGCTATTAAAGGGGAAACAGAACAGGCAATAGAGTCTTATAAATCTGCAATAGCACTTTCTGATAAAAATCCTGATGCTCATAATAATTTAGGACTTGCATACCAAAAACAGGGAAAAATGGAAGAAGCATTAGAAGAATTTAAAAAAGCTATTGAGGAAAAGCCAGATTTTGCAGAAGCATGGAATAATTGTGCTATAGCTCATCATAAATTGGGACAACTTCTCGATGCTCAGAAGGCTTGGACAAGATGTACTGAATTAAAACCAGATTTTGCTGAAGCATGGAATAATTTAGGTACTGCACGATTTATGGAAAATGATTTTAATGAGGCAATCGGTTATTTCCAACGTGTAATTGAAATTGTTCCAGAAGATGCAAGAGCTCATTGCAGTCTTGGAAATGCTTGGTATGTTGCTGGAGATGTTGATAGAGCTATTGAAGAATGTAAAATTTCTCTTGATTTAAGACCATCGGCATGGGCACATTTTATTTTAGGCAGTTCTTATTATTCAAAGGGAATTGTTGATAAAGGTATTGAGGAATATAAAAAAGCTATTGAATTGCAAGATAATTTTGTTGAAGCAAGAAGTGTGTTAGGAAATTGTCTAAAAGAACAGGGACAATTACTAGAAGCACTTGATCAATTCCTCAAAGCAATTTCCATTGATAAAAAATATATTGAGGCTTATAGTAATGCAGGAAGTGTATATGTAATGCTTGGCAAATATCAAGAGGCTTTGGATAAATATAGAGAAGCTATTAAACTAGATCCTGAAGATCCGTTTACTATGTATGAATTGGCTCTTTTAGAAGAGGATCATGGTCATGATAATGAGAGAGCTTTTGAACTTTGGAATAAATTTCTTGAATATAAAGATTTTGTAAATGATTGGGATAGGGTAAAAGAAGCAGAAAATAGGCTTGCTTCCCTTAAAAAGAAATTAAAAAAATAAAAAAGCAGGTGGCTCACTTTGAAAGTTGATGTATTGCTTATACAGCTTGAATCTTCTGTATTTTTAGATAATTCCATATATAATTTAGGTCTTCTTTCTATTGCTACTGTTTTAAAAAATAGTGGTTATTCAGTAAAGCCTTTAATGACCCAACATTTTTTGGAACTTTCTTTTGCTGATAGAATGAAACTTTTTAGGGAATCTTCTCCTTCTATCGTTGGATTTAATGTAAATTCTGACAACATTCATAAAGTTGCATATATGGCAGAAGAAATAAAGAAGGTTTTACCTTCTGTTTATATAGTTGTTGGAGGACCTTATCCAAGTATAAAAAAAGAAGAAGTTCTAAAAAAATACGATTGTTTTGATTTTTCTTCTGTAGGTGAGGGTGAATTTACTATTTTATCACTTTGCCGTCTTTTAATTGGTGAAAGACCAACAAAAGATACAAAATATCATTTAGATACAAACCAAAATGGCTTTGAAGACA
This sequence comes from Candidatus Xenobia bacterium, assembly GCA_045114665.1. Taxonomy (GTDB): domain Bacteria; phylum Vulcanimicrobiota; class CADAWZ01; order CADAWZ01; family CADAWZ01; genus CADAWZ01. Next base: position 4,577 of record JBGUKW010000175.1, read on the forward strand.
TTGCAGGACTTGTTTATAGGAAAGATGGAGAGGTTATATATAATCCTCGAATTCCATTTATTGAAAATTTAGATATGTTACCACCTGCAGACTATTCTATGCCTGACATTGCAACTCCATTTTTGTATTCTTCTGGTAGAGGTTGTCCATTTGCCTGTGCATTTTGTTCTCAGGGGGTTCATGCACGAGGATATCGGGCTTTTGAACCTAAAAGAGTTATTGATGATCTGATGAATGGAATGAAAAACAGAAATACATCTTCTTTTAATATTACCGATGATACATTTATCGCTAACAAAAAAAGAGCTGAAGAGATATGTAGTTATTTGGCTGAAAAGAGAAAAATAAAGGATTTTATTTTTTGTTGCGAAGGAAGAGTAGATATTTTTGATAAAAATCCAGATTTAATAGATACTCTTTATAGAGGTGGTTTGAGAAATATTCAGCTTGGTATAGAAAATGGAAATCAAAAAATTCTTGATTTGTATAGAAAAAAAATAACGCTTGAACAAGTTGAAAGAGTTGTATCAAATATCTATAATCATGGCGATATAATGATTATTAGTAATTTCATAATAGGCGGACCTATTGAAAATCAAGAAACATTGGAAAATACATTTGATTTTGCATTGAAATTGCTTAATCTAGCACCAGGATTATTGGAATTTAATGTTCCATTCCTATGTCCTTATCCAGGTACAGAAATTGCTTTAAATCCTGAAAAATTTGGATTGAAGATAATTGATGATGAATGGGTTAAGACAATGACTATTGATTCACCATCTTGTGTTACTCCACAACTTGATAAAAATACATTATATTTTAGAAAAGTGAATTTCTTGAATGCCCTTAGAAGTAATATGAGAGATATATGTGAATCTCTTCCTTATGAAGTTATTGATTTTCATTTTAAATTATTAAAATACGGTGTTTTAACTCGTTATTATAATATGATTTTAAGTAATGTTGATTCACTGGTTAAATGGTATCGTTTTAGAAATTATATGAATTCAGTCAGACTTTCTGAAGTTAAAACACAAGAAATTAAAAATTTAAAATGTGTCAGAACAACTGGAAAAATTTTGGAAAATGGAAATTACAATATAACAGGTTGGTTTTCAGATGTCATTTTGAGCGATCCGAAAGAAAAATACATATATGACTTGAGTTCAGGAAAGTTCACATTGAGTGAAATTGCAGATAAATTTTCTAAAAAGTTCAATATTTCTGAGCATGAGTCTTTTTCTAATTATATTCTTCCATTTTTTAAGAAATTGGAAAAGACTTTTCATATTTCTTTTTTTAGGTAATTTATTCGTTGCTTATATTTTCCTTTCCTTAACTCAAATTAAGGGGATTATTAGTTCCTAAATTTTGATTAGAACTCAAATTTAGGAGTATAAAAATTGTGGAGAAAATAAATTGTTTAATCTTTTCACTAAAAATAAATTTCATAAAGACCTTATAGTTTTTCAAAATGATATTTCATCAAGATATTTTGAAGCCTATTCGAGAGAACTTTTAGCTTCTGCTTCGATAGCTAAATCAAGTGGTTTTTCTGTTGAATATATAAAATATTCACAATTTGATAAAAATAGCGATAACGACAAAGTTTTTATTCTAAATATGTTTAGTCCTAAGCTATTTCTTTTTGAAACAGATGGTTTTAATTTGCAAAGTGTCTTGAAAGCCTCTTCTTTTATAAGAAAAGAGATTCCAGATTCAAAAATTGCATTGATTTGTTGTGAAGATATAGCAAATAAAATATCATCTTTAGATGTTTTTAATTATTTTATTTTGTTTGATTCAGATTTGGTAATTGTTGATATTTTGAAAAATATTGATACCATTACCGAAAAGATTTTTAATCCAATTTGTGATTCTGAAGAAAAAACGACTTTTTTAAATTTTGATTTAGTTCCAGTTTTACCTCAGATACCTTATTTTTCTTCTCGTCATGCAGATGAAATAGGAAATTTTGCATATAAAAACAAAAAGTCAGAAGTTTTGTATTCGCCAGAAAGAGTTATTTTTGAATTAAAGCAACTTATAAACGCAAATGTCAAACAGATTAATATCTCGGATTTTGCTTTTATGAAAGATGAAAAGCGTTTTGAAAAGATATGTTTAAGTTTAAGTGAATTGAAAAAAACTGTAGAAATGCCTTGTATTTCTTGTTTTGCAGATATAAAAATTTTATCTGAACATCAAGAATATTTTGATTTGATGAAAAATGCAGGAATTAAAGTTGTAAATATTGTTATTGGTTCTTCTGATTTGGATTCAAGAAAATTTTATGGTCTTGATTTTAAAAATGAGGAATTAGAAAAAATTGTAAAATATGCATCATCTTGTGGTGAGATTTTGTTAAATGGCATTTTTTATGTAGCTTCTCCTTATGATAATGAACAAAAAATAAAAAAATCATGTGTATATGCAGTTTATCTTTCCAATCTTTATCCTTTATGCTTTGATGTATCTGTTAAGAGCATTTATCCTAAAATAGGCTCAATCATGTATGATTTTGTGAAGACAGAAGACTTTGGATTTAAAGATGGATTTTTATATACAGATGATCCTGATTTTGAATTTTTGTCAGATTTTTCAAGTCCAATTTATTTTACTTCTAATATGAATTTAGAAAAAATTCAGAATTGTATTGAATATTTTAATAATATTATTGTTGAAAATTTAAGACAACAACTCATTTCTCCAGATGTAAATAGCATTATTTTTCATAATAAATTATATGAAGATTATTTTTACATCTCTTATAATTATTCAATACTCAAAAATTTGTTTGCCTATATTTATAAGTATATTAATTTACTTGAATATCCTTATTTCTTTAGGATCGACAATGTTAGTAAGGAAGAGCTTTTGGATTCTTTTCCTGTAAAGGCTTTATCTTTAGATTATTATCAGCCTTATAAAAATACTGGATATATTTTTGAACAGTCTCCAATGCCTATAACTATAACAGATGATATTGAAGTTTCAGCGTTTGAATATTCTTTGGGCAAGTTGAAATTAAAAGATATCGTAAAGAGAATTATTGCTGATTTTCCTGACAAAAAGCTAGATGAATCTGATTTGATTGACAATAAATTGATACCATTTTATAAAAGAATGGAAGATAATTTTATAATTTTGTTCTTTAGATAATGTTTATTGAAAATTTACCTTTTGAAAAATTTTTGACAATTCCAAATAAGATCGCTCTAATTGATTTTGATACTGGCAGAACTTTTACTTATAGAGAGTTTTTTGAAAAAACATCATCTCTTGCTGATTTTTTATTTAGAAAGCAAAAGATAAATCATGGAGATTGTGTTTGTTCAATTTCTTCCGATTTATTGTTTAATTCTATATTGTTTTTTGCTTGTACATCACTTGGAGCAGTTTTTTTATATTTACCAACAAAAATTGATTTAGAAACTTATAGAGTTTTTCCAAAGATTGTTTTTGAGGAAGAAGATATTTCTTTTATCGACAGTTTACCTCAAAAATTTTATAATTTTTCTGAAATTGAGGTTTTTGAGTCTGACCCTGTATTTTTGAGTTTAGATGAAGATTTAAGTTCGTTCAGAGTTTTTTCTTATTCTGCTATTTTGTCTGATTCTTTGACTTCAATATTTTCTAAAAATATAAATTTTAATTCTGTCGCTTTGTCTTCTCTAAATTTTGGTAATATTGAATCTTTGACAAGTAATTTTCTTCCAATTTTGCTTTTTGGTGGAACAGTTGTTTTTTCTAAAGAACAAAAAGATTTTTCATCTCTAAATTTGAATTTTGTTTCTAGTCGGGTTTGTTTTTTTGATGGCATTAAATTAAAATCATCTCCAATTTGTGAGATCTTTTTTAAATCAAGAGATGAATTGAAAGTTATTGAGAACTTAAATAAGAAAATAAAAAATGTTGTTCCAATGTTTTCATTTTGTGGAGTTGGAATTTATTCATTTTTTAGGGAAGGTTTTGATTTTAGTAGTTTAGATTTTTTCCCTCTTGGAAAAGCTGGTTATAATATGAAAATTAGAATTGTTGACCAAGATAATATTGTAAGAGATTGTGAAGAGGGAGAAGTAGGTAATTTTGCAATGAGAGGAAAAAATATTTTTTCTGGATTTTGGAATGATCCTTTCAGGACTTCTTCTTATTTGCAAAAAGGTTGGACAAGATTCGATTTGAAAGGTTTTTGTAAAAACGGAAGATTTTTTGTGAAATTGTAGTGATTGAGTGAAAAATATTTCTAATTTTTCTCCTTGCACATAAGCATGGAAATCAATTTTTTAGTTCATAGGGTGTGTTGATAAACTTTATTTTTTAAAAATTATTTTTTCCTATCATTGGGGGGAGACAGACATAGATGACTGAAGGTATAAAGATTTTAGCTCAAAATAAAAAAGCATGGCATGAATATTTTATTGAAGAAAGATTTGAAGCTGGAATTGTTTTGATGGGAACAGAAGTTAAATCACTTAGAATGGGAAAAGCAAATTTAAGCGATTCCTATGTTAAAATACAAAATGGTGAAATGTGGCTTCTTGGTACGCATATTTCACCATATAAAGAAGGTAATATATTTAACCATGAACCTGTTAGAAAAAGAAAACTTTTAATGCATAAAAGTCAAATTGCAAAATTGACAACAAAAGTTGATGAAAAAGGATTTTCTCTTATTCCTGTAAAGATGTATCTTTCAAAAGGCAAAATCAAGATAGAGATCGCTCTTGCAAAAGGTAAAAAACTTTATGATAAGAGAGATTCGATAACGACTAAACAATTTAAAAAAGATAAGGCAAACATGGGCTTATAAAGAGAATTTGATTTAAATTTTTTTTGCTTTTTTTTAATTATTGTTGTATAATAAAATAAAAAATAGAAAGAAAATATTTTATGACAGAGCAACTACCAGAAATTGTAAAGCCTAAACTTGAT
>JBGUKW010000176.1:0-3325 GCA_045114665.1 Candidatus Xenobia bacterium
CTTCACTATCTCGCAGAAAACAAAAAATATAGATTATATGACGGAATTACTATAGGCAAAAAAGAATGTGATATTGATTTTTCTTGGGATAACGAAATAGAAGATAGACATGCCGTAATAAAAACAAAAAATGGTAAATGGTATATAGAACCGTTATCAGAAAATGCAGTAATATATGTAAACGATTTCCACATTTCAAAAAAAGCCTCTATAAACCTAGGAGATATAATAAAAATTGGATCAAGTAAATTTGAATTCAAACAGACAAAAAAGCGACCAAAATAATAGATATATTTACTTGGCACTTTCAAAACTCAAGACAAGTGAAATAAAAGCTCTCAATGAAATAAAAGAAATATATGGTGGTTTTTCACCTCTTTTGGGTTTATCTGTAGAAAAAATAAATTCTGACACAGGTATAAATAAAAAAATTGCTACAAATATATTGACTGTTCTTGAAGATTTTGAAAAAAAAGGTGCTGAAGAAGAAAGTAAATTAAAGGACATTGGGGCTGATTTTATAACAATAGCTGATGAAGATTATCCTTCTCTGCTACTTGATTTAATAGATCCCCCTATCGTATTGTATATAAAAGGTAAACTCCCTGATATTTCTTTGCCAAGAATTGCTGTTGTAGGATCACGAAATGCAGACTCTTATGGACTTGAAGCAGCATATAGAATATCCAAAGGACTAGCCCAAGAAGGCTGTTCTGTAATAAGTGGAATGGCAAGAGGAATTGATGGAGCTTCACATAGTGGTTGTCTTGCAGGTAACGGAAAAACAGTTGCTATTTTGGGTTGTGGAATAGATGTAATATATCCACCTGAACATGCTTCACTTGCTGAAAAAATTTGTAAAAATGGGGCTATTATAACTGAATATCCTCTTGGTACAACTCCATTTAAGGCTAATTTTCCAAAAAGAAATCGAATAATAGCAGGTATGAGCTTAGGTGTTCTTGTTGTTCAAGCAGATATACGAAGTGGTTCACTTTCCACAGCTTCACAAGCTCTCGAATATGGAAGAGAAGTAATGGCTGTTCCAGGTTCAATTTTTAATCAACTATCAGTTGGGACTCATGGACTTCTGAAAGACGGAGCTCACCCTGTAGAAAATGCTCTTGATGTGCTTAGATTTTTAAATTTAAAAGAAGACCCAAAAGAAAAAAACAAGAAAAAGACTGAAGACAAATCTGAGTTAGAAGGTCAATTAAAATTGATTTATGAGGCAACTGACGGATTTAAAACAACAACTCAAATTGCTGAAGAATTGAGTTTATCAGCAGGCATGTTACTTTCAGGTTTATCACATCTTGAATCCGAAGGATATATAAAAAGATGTAAAAATGGTGTTTTTATAAAAAATTAAATAATATGCAGGAAAAAATTAATTAAAGAAAAAATCATTTTGAAAATATAATATATCATAATATTTCTATGGAGAAAATCGTATCGTGAAATATAAAGGGTTCATAATAGTTGAGTCTCCTGCAAAAGCAAGAACATTGGAGAAATATGCAGGAAAAGAATATATAATAAAAGCATCAATGGGGCATATAATAGACCTCCCAAGAAACAAAATCGGAATAGATATAAAAAACGACTTTAAACCAAATTATGTTACAATACCAAACAAAGAAAAAGTAATCAAAGAACTAAAAGAAGGGCTTGAAAAAACAGATAAAATATACCTTGCAACTGACCCTGATAGAGAAGGCGAAGCAATAGCATGGCACATTGCAAGAATGCTGGAACTTCCAATAGATGAAGATTTGAGAATAGAACTCCATGAAATAACACCAGAAGCATTTGACAATGCTCTGAACAATCCACGAAAAATCAATCTTGAAAAAGTAAATGCCCAACAGGCAAGACGAATGCTTGATAGACTTGTAGGATATAATTTAAGTCCTGTCCTTTGGAAAAAAGTTGCTCCAGGTCTTTCAGCAGGTAGAGTTCAATCTGTTGCAGTAAGACTAATTGTTGAAAGACAAAAAGAGATAGATGCTTTTAAATCAGAAGAATATTGGACTATTTCTGCAAATGTAGAAGCTCTTGGGACAGAATTCAAATCATCTTTGACATCTTATAAAAATAAAAAGATAAATATTAAAAATGAAGCTGAAGCAAATGAAATAACAAAATATTTCAAAACTCATGATTTTGTTGTATCGTCTCCACCAAAGACTAAAATAATAGCAAAAGAAGCTCCTCTTCCATATATAACAAGTACATTGCAACAGGATGCTTCAAAAAGATTAAATTTTAAAGTTGTAAAGACAATGAGAATTGCACAACAACTATTTGAAGGTCTTGATATAGGTGAAGATGGACCAGTAGGTCTTATAACATACATGAGAACAGACTCAACAAGAATAGCAGATTCAGCAAGGGATGAAGTAATAAAATTTATAACTTCTAATTACGGTCCTGAATATGCTGGTAATAAAAAAATATATAAAAAGAAAAGTGGAGTTCAAGATGCCCATGAAGCTATAAGACCTACAGATGTTACAAGAGATATGCAAATCCTTAAAAAGACTCTTACAGCCGACCAATATAAATTATATTCTCTCATAAGAGATAGATTTATAGCAAGTCAAATGACTCCATGTAAAACTCAAAATACATCACTTTCAATACAATGTGGAGATTATACTTTACATAGTCAAGGCTCCGAAGTCATATTTGATGGATTCACAAAAATATATAATGAATTAAAAGAAGATAAAGCGGAAAATGAAGAAACAGACCGTCTTCCTGATGTAAAAGAGGGCGATCTACTGAATTTAAAATCAGTTGATCCCAAACAGCATTTTACTCAACCATCCCCACAATATACTGAGGCAAGCCTTGTAAAAGCTCTTGAAAAAAATGGTATAGGACGACCAAGCACTTATGCCCCTATTGTTGAAACAATACAAAAAAGAGATTATGTAAAATTGACTGAAAAGAAATTTTCTCCAACAAAATTGGGTAATGTAGTAACAGATTTACTCGTTCAAAACTTTAGTAATATTGTTGACATAAATTTCACAGCAGACATGGAAAATCAACTTGATGAGATAGAACTTGGCAAAGAAAAATACATAGATGTTCTAAAAAATTTCTATGAACCATTTATAACAAATCTACATCAAGTAGAAAAAGATATAAAAAGAGTTGAAAGTGCAAGCATATCTGAAGAAACTGGAGAAATATGCGAAAAATGTGGAAAACCAATGATAATAAAAAGAGGACCTTACGGCAAATTCTTGGCTTGTAGTGCATATCCAGAATGTAAAACAACAAAACCATATCTTGAAAAAATAGGTGTTCCTTG
>JBGUKW010000177.1:0-9587 GCA_045114665.1 Candidatus Xenobia bacterium
CCTAAATTGTGTGGGTCTTGTACTTGGAAACAACCCAAAAAGAATGGTGTTTCGTTCTTTTTTTGGGGAATTGCAAGAAGGTCTTCATAACTTGTATAAGATCTCACTGCCACTTTGAGAACAACGCCTTGATGGTTGCCATTTTTTGCCATGTCGTCAAGTTTCTTTTTGTCTGCTGATTTACATGGAATCCCCATACTCTCAGCAAGCCTTCTTATTTTTGCAAGTGCTGGATCGACTTCTGTCTGTGGAATATATAGTTTTTCTGCTGTTATTCTTGGCGATTTCAATGCTTCTAGAACTGAATTTCTGCCGTAAATTATTTCTTTATTGACCATGACACTCCTTTGGGTGTATCTTGGAGAATAATGCCTTTATTAGCCAAGATATTGCGTATTTCATCTGCTCTTGCAAAGTTTTTAGCTTTTCTTGCCTGTTGTCTTTCTTCGATCAATTCTTCTATTTCTTCAGGCAAAATTTCTGCTTCTTCGTTCTCGCTTACTATATTTACACCGAGTATTTCATCTATTTTTTTGAGAAAATCGACTATTTTTTGAGCAACTTTTTTTGAAATTTGACCATGACTATCTAGCGTATTTACCTTATTTATCATTGTAAATATCGTTGCAATCGCTTGAGGTGTATTGAGATCTTCTGCAATTTTCTCTTCAAATTTAGATTTTGTCTCTTCAATTTTGACCACGACCTCGTCGTCATTTTCTGATTTTTCGAGATCGACATTTTTCATTCTTTTGACGAATGATCTAAGCCCTTCAAGTGTCTTTTCTGCCGATTCAAGACCTGCTAATGTGAAATTGAGCTTTGCTCTGTAATGGTTTGATATGTAAAAATACCTTAGAGCTTCTGGACTGAATTTTTTACCAATTTGATTTTGACCATGGCTAAGGTCTCTCAATGTATAAAAATTGCCGAGAGATTTGCTCATTTTTTGACCTTCTGAAAGAAGATGTTCACAGTGAATCCAGTAATTTACAAATTTTTTGCCTGTATATGCTTCTGATTGTGCTATTTCATTTTCATGATGGGGGAATATGTTGTCAACTCCTCCCATGTGTATGTCAAATGTATCTCCCAAATATTTCAGGCTCATGGCAGTACATTCAATATGCCAACCAGGGCGACCTTTCCCAAGTTCTGTCTCCCAAAATACATCGCCGTCTTTTTCGTCCCAAGCCTTCCAAAGTGCGAAATCACAAGCTCTGTCTTTGCCATATTCGTCATTATTGATTCTGACACCGATTTTCATCTCATCTCTTTCGAGATTTATAAGTTGTCCATATTTTGGAAATTTTTCAATGGAAAAATAATAGCTTCCGTCTTCACCTTTGTAAGCTATACCTTTGTCGAGAAGAACTTTTATTATTTTTACAATTTCATCAATATGTTCAGATGCTTTTGGATAGATGTCAGCTTTTATCATGTTCATGGATGTTATATCTTCCATGAATGCTTTTATATAAGGAGCTGTAAAATCTTTTGCTGTTTTATTCTCTTTTATACAGCCTTTTATAATTTTGTCTTCAACATCTGTGATGTTCATGACATGTTTTACTTTGTAGCCAAAATATGTCAATGTTCTTTTTAACAAATCTTCTGCACAATATGATCTCAAATTGCCAATATGTGCAAAGTTATATACTGTTGGTCCACAAGTATATAGATTTACATGACCTTCTTTTATTGGCTTAAATTCTTCTATTTTTTTTGTAAGTGTGTTATAAAATGATATTTTCATAATTCTCTCTATTCATGCAAAAAAATCTGTATGTCTATTCACTTACAGATTTTTTTACATACTCTTTGTATTTTATTCATCCCAATCATCAAGAGACTTCATTGCACTTAGAAATACATTTCCTGCTTGTGAAGATTCTGTCTCTTCATTAGTTTTTTCTGGTTCTTTTTTATTTGTGAAGTTTCTTTCAAAATTCAAAAAGAGATTTGGTTTTTCTTCTTTTTTAGGTGATTCTTCTACTTCACTTTTTGTTTGCTCGTCAAGTTCAAGTTTTTCTACAGTCTTTTCTTCTTTTTTACTATACACTTCATCTGGAAGTAATCCAGCAAATTCTTCTTTGTCTCTTAAAATTTCTGGAACTTCTAGATCTCCTTTTTTTATTGCTTCTTTGATAAATGCTTCTTTGTCAAAAGGTTCTTCTATCAGTTCGATTTCATTTATTCTTCCTTCTGAAAGTCCCTTTATTATTCCCAATAGCTTTATAACACTGAAAGGTTTTTTCATAACTATATTTATAACTTCAGGATTTTCTGTATCTATATAATCCACTGATTTACCTAAAGTATATAAAATTACGAATGGGATATTTGAAGCGGTTTTTCTTGCATTGTTATAAATTGTTGCAATGTCATCAAATTCTTCTCCGTCCGAAATTAGAAAAATGTCTGGAGATTGATTTTTTATTAGATTTAACGCTTCGTCTGGTGTATCAGCAAAGATCACTTCTCCTTCAAAACCCTGCAGATCTGTAAATGCTGTTGCGAGAATATCTTTTATGAGTGCATTTGTTTCTGCTATGAGAATTTTTTTCATAGGTCTTGTGCGTAAGCCACCTCGTAGCTGGTCGCCCCGCTTCCTCCTTTTTTTATCTTTTTTTCTTCTGGCTTTTGTCGTTTTTTTGTTTAATTTTTTTTACTCAGTATTATATCAATTTTCAAAAATACTATTAATTAAAAGTTAAATACTTTGAATGAGCAACTTTTGTGCTGTGTATTACACCCAAAAAGTTGCATAAGCAGAAAATAAACAAAATAACAGCTTTTAAATTTACTTTAGACTTATTTAAAAAAATTTCCTTCTAAAAAATCTTTATTATAATTTTTTCTTGCATTTATTTAGTATAATGTTGTATAATCTATTATTAATATAGACATTAATATATTATATATTCTATTTTGGGGTGATTTTTTTGTCATATTTAAAAATAAATGGTGGACATCCTCTAAGCGGTGAAATAGAAGTAAGCGGAGCCAAAAATGCAGCACTTCCGATAATGGCAGCCTCTATTTTGACAGATGAAGATGTCTATTTAAAAAGAATTCCAGACATAAGTGATGTCTGGATTATGGCAGATATATTGAGAAGTTTAGGTGCTAAAGTCAAATTTGAAGGCAAAGGTGAGATGTATATAAATTGTTCGAATTTGACTAACTTTTATCCACCTTATGAATTTGTCGGTAAGATGAATGCCTCTTTTGATGTAACTGGTCCGTTGTTGGCACGATTGGGAGAAGCCAAAGTATCTCTACCAGGTGGTTGTAATTTGGGAAGTAGACCTGTTGACATGCACATGGACGCATTTAGAAGTTTGGGTGCTGAAGTCGAATTTGTACATGGCTTTGTTCATGCCAAAGCAAATAAATTGACAGGCAAAAAAATACAATTTCGCCGTGTCAGTGTTGGGGCAACAAAAAATGCGATGATGGCAGCTGTTTTAGCTGATGGAATAACTGTCCTTGAAAGTGCTGCAATGGAGCCTGAAATCGTTGATTTGGCAGTATTTTTAAATACAATGGGGGCAAGAATAACTGGAATTGGAAGTAGTACAATAGTTATAGAGGGAGTAAAAAAGTTACATGGTCTTTCTTATGAGATAATTCCTGACAGAATTTTGACAGGAACATATCTTGTAGCAGGAGCAATAACAAGAGGAAATATAACTGTCAAGAGAACTTGGCCAGATTTTCTTGAATCTTTTATAAATGCAATGAGAAATGCGGGACAAAATATAGTTTGTGGAAAAGATTATATAACTGTTGAAAAATCTGATAAAATATTACCTACAGAGATTATTTCTGCACCACATCCAGGTTTTCCAACTGATCTTCAGCCTGTCATAACTGCACTTCTTTCAATAGCAGATGGAACAAGTATTGTTACTGAAAATATTTTTGACAGAAGATTTATGTATGTTGATGAGTTGAGAAGACTTGGAGCAAATATGTCTGTATCTGATAGGACATGCATAATAAGAGGTGTAAAAAAATTATTTGGGGCCCCAGTAAAAGCCCATGACATAAGAGCAGGCGGGTCTTTAATATGTGCATGTCTTTCTGCTGAAGGTGAATCAATAATAACAGGGCTTGAATTTATAGACAGAGGACATGAAAAAATAGAATCTGTTTTAGCTGAACTTGGGGCAGATATTCGGAGGATCGATTAATGACGACACTTGGAATTGATTTGGGAACTGCTTCGGTTCTCATTTATATTGAGGGCAGGGGAATCGTTCTCACTGAGCCATCAGTCGTTGCAATAGATAAAAATTTAGATAGAACTGTTGCTGTTGGAGAACAGGCAAAACAGATGCTTGGAAAAACTCCAACAAACATAGTAGCGATAAGACCTATAAGAGATGGAGTTATTGCAGATTATGAAGTAACAGAATATATGTTGAGATATTTCATCAAAAGGGTTACAGGAGGAGGATTTAATTTTTTTAGACCTTCTGTTATAATTTGTGTTCCTGCTGCTGTTACAAGTGTTGAAAGAAGAGCAGTGAGAGAGGCGACTATAAATGCAGGAGCTAAAAAAGTTGCAATTATAGAAGAACCTTTTGCAGCAGCCCTCGGAGCAGGAATTGATGTCGATCGTCCTTATGCAGGAACTGTTATTGATATAGGTGGGGGAACAACAGATATTGCTGTTATTTCACTTGGTGGTACTGTAGTTGGAACATCTGTTCCTGTTGCAGGCAATAAGATTGATGAAGCTATTGTGCGATATTTTAAAAATAAGCATAATTTGATTATTGGAGAAAGAGTGGCAGAAGATTTGAAAATTCTTCTCGGTTGTTCTTTTGACAATAAAAATGTAAAAACTACAGAGGTAAGAGGAAGAGATGTTTTTACAAATCTTCCTGCTTGTGTCCCTGTTTCTTCTGCAGATATTGCAGATGCAATAAGAGATCCTATTTATAAAATACTTGATGCTCTTGTTGATGTTCTTGAAAATACTCCTCCTGAATTGTCTGGTGATATTGAAGAAAGCGGTATTATTATGACAGGTGGAGGAGCTTTGCTAAAGGGTCTTGATAGATTTTTGACAAAACAAATAGGAGTTAATGTACGGTCTGCAGACGATCCTATTACTTGTGTCGCTATAGGAACAGGCAAGGCAGAAGCAAGAAATATTGAGTGGCTTTACTAAATCTGTCTCTTCTGTCCCAACACCAAGGGATTTAATAAAAAAAATTAAAGTGAGTGTATTGTTTTGTTTTTATTTTTGGATTTTAGGAATAAAAAAGTAATATTTTCTTTGGTATCTTTGGCAATTTTGGGATTGTTCATAATTTCCATTGTATTTTTTATCAAATCCCTTCCTACATTTACTTCAGATTTGATAGATAAAAATTTAAATGGAAATATTTCTATTGCCAATATTTCTGTTGGATTAAAGGGATTAAATGCAAAAGATATTTCAATTAAAGATGATACAGGAGAAGAAATTTTAAACATAAAAGAGGCTACGGCTTCTTATAAAATATTTGATTTCTTTTCTAAAACTCCAAGTTATGCCATAAAGAAAATTGAAATAGATACACCTTCTTTAAATGTTAAACGCACTAAAAATGGAATTTTAAATCTTGCTTCAATAATAAAGAAAACAGAAGAAGAGAAAAAGAAAAATTTCAAAGATTCAAATATAAAATTTGAAGGCGAAATAATTGTTAAAAATGGAAAACTTAACTATATAGATTATGGAATTGATTTTAAGCCAATTTCTGTATCACTCGATAACATAAAATTAAATTCGAAGTTTGATGGTAAAAATGGATTTGATTTAAATGTAAAGGCAACAGAATTGGCACCGTCAAAATCAATTTGGAACATAACAGGCAAATATTCAATCGAAAATCCTTATGTAAATATAAAAGGCAATTCATCAAATGTTGATTTACATTCTTGGATCGCAATGATGCTTCCTGAGAGGGGATTTAAAGTCATAAAAGGAAAATCGACAGCCGATTTTGTTTTGAGAGCCTCTTCAGATGAATTAGAGACTTTGCCAGATAAATTGTTTTTCAATGGAAATTGTCATATGTCTGATACAGACATAAGAATTTCTGAAATTGGAACAGACATACAAAATATAAATCTATCTGCTTCTGTAACTAAAAAATCTTTTATACTTGATAAATGCACAGGTTTTTTGTTTGGCTCTCCTTTTTCCATTACTGGAGATATAGCCGATTTCTCTTCACAAAGTTTAAATTTTGACGGAAAATTTTCAAATATCAATCATGATAGAATTTTAAAAAATTCATTTGTAAAAAGTTTTGGAGTAAATAAATTTGTATCTGGTGGTTCTTCTGAACTTAAATTTAATGTTGGGGGAACTATTGAAGAACCTAAATTGACTGCGATATTGAATGGTAAAAAGATAAATACAAATTATGGGCAACTTGCTTCTTATTCAGTTGAAGCGGAAGCAACTAAAAATTCTGTCTATCTTAGTAGCTTAAAAGGCTTGTTTGAAGGAATTGATATGAAAGCCCATGGTTGGTTTTTCCCAACTTCTAAAAAAGTTTTGTTATTTGCTTCAGGAAATGGTTATCCGTATTTTCTTCCATCTACTGTAAATATTTCTTCTGCAGGGTTTAATGCTGTTGTGTTTGGTCCTATAGATAATTTGACAGTTTCTGGAGACCTAAAAGGATATGGAGTTTCTGCAATGGGCACTGGCATTGGTGATATTGATTCAGGTTTCCTTTTTGCAGATAATTCTGTATATTTGCCTGATATATATGTAAGTGGAAATGGGGGAACTGTAAAATCAAGTGCAGTCTATGACTTAAAAGATTCCAAATTTAATGCCTCTGTTGATGCAGATAATTTTGCAGTCAATTCTTCAGGCATTTCAACTTCTGTTTCAGGAACAGCTTCTGTTTTTGGCGATCCGACAGATCCTGTTGCCAGTGGAAATTTAAATATTCCAAATTTGAATTTTAATCAATATGCTATTTCAAATATAAATGTGCCAGTAGCTGGAAATTCCGATATAGTTGACTTTTCTGCAACAGGTCAAACAATGGGAATGACATTAAAAACAGGTGGGCAAGTATCACCTTCAGATAAGCAAGTTTCCGCTTCTTTTGAAGTATCTAATATTGATTCATCTTCATTTTCAAATATGGTCCCAAAAGGTATGGATATTCCTGAATTTAAGGGAAGTCTTTCAGGTTCTTTAGCAGGATCAGATGATTATGGTTGTTTCTTTGTTTCCAATGTATTTGGAAATTATACAGACCAAGAAAAAGAGATGACAAGACTTATTGGAAAATTTGGCGGTTTAGTTAAAAATGACAAAAATAAATCTTTGATAGCTTATGCAGATGTACAAAATCCGACTGTAAAACTTCCTGATAAAGGTGTATATAGAGCTTTTCAAGGAAATGTAGAGCATATTTCAGCAATAGCTTCAGGAAGTTTTGATGCACTTTCAATTTTGGGTTCTGCTTCTTTTTTAAATGGTTCAGTTGCTAAAATTCCAGTTTCAAATGCCAATCTTGAAGCAGTAATTGACAAAGATGGTTTAGACATAAAAGATATTGCTATAAATGGTGAAGATGGAAGTATATATATAACAGATTATGGTAAGGATTTGCTCGCAAATTTATCTGCTGTCAATGTAAACAGTATTCTAAATAAAGCAGATTTGACGCCTTTTGGAGTTGAATTGGGGGACTTTTTAAAGGAATCTGAAATCAGAAATTTACAAGGACTTGCATATTTGAGACTTCGATTAAAAGAGACAGAAGAATCAAAATTTAGAGCTTTTGGACAGTTTTTTATACCAGATGCTGTTTTAGGACATGAAAAGTTTTCTCTGTTTTCATCAGTTTCTTTTGGTAACGATATTTTGGCTTTAAAACATTTTGATCTTTCTATAGGTGCATCTAATTTTGCAGGTCTTGGTCAGACAGGAGTGAGAGCAAATTCTCCAATATCTTTTGACATAAAAGCTACAAGGGGAAATATTGAAAAATTACTTGCAATTTCTTCTTTTAAGGATATTCCAGTAAGTGGCAGATTTGATGGCAATCTTCATATTTCTGGAACTGTAAAAAATATTTCTATAAATGGAAATGTTGTTGTTGATAATGCCATTGCCGCAGGTCATAAAATACATAAAATAACTGCTGATGTTGCAACAAAAAATGGAGTTCTCTATCTTGAAAATGTTAATTTTGAACTTCCAGAAGGTATTGTTAGCGGAGGTGGTACAATAAAATCAAATGGTGAAATCAATTTGAATTTGAATTCTGATTCTATAAAATATTCAGATATTTCATATTTAAAAGATTTTGTTTCTGTATCTGAAGAATCAGAAGGCAATATGAAAATAGCTTTAAATGTAACAGGAACTCATACAAATCCAGTCTTTACTGCTAATTTTGCAACAGATCCAATTTCTTTAAAAGGTCATAAATTTGAATCAGTTGAGGGAAAATTATTTTATGATGGGGGCAAGGTAAATATTGAAAATATATCCTTGAAAAACAAAGAAGAATCTTATTCTGCTTCTGGTTTTGCAGAATTGAGGCTTCCATTTAGAAAATTTAATCCTCGAAGAAATGTATTAATCCAGTTTTTTAAAGATATGGATTTGTCTTTAGAAGTTAAAAAGGGAGATCTTGGATTTTTATCTTCTTTTATAGATCCTAAAGACCTTTTGATAACAGGTGAAATAAATGGAACATTGGCTATAATGAAATCGAGAAAAGCTAGACAAATCAGAATAAAGACTGATTTAAAAGCAACGAATGGAAAGATTCTCGATATGCCATATGATTCTTTAGGGATTGTTATAGATAGAGTAAATGCTCGATTGAAAAATGTCAATATAGATTTGGCTTCTCCTGAAGCAAGTTTTACGATGTTAGGAGAACTTGATGGTTGTGATGATGAAGGCATTTATTTAAAATCAACAGGTATCAATCTTTCATTTTTAAAAGAAATTTTTGAAATTCCTGAAAATCTTGTTCCTTCTGGTGAATGTGATATTTTTGCAAAAATTTATGGAAATTATAGAAACCCTGATGTTTATGTCGATTGTAAAATAAATGATGTTAAACTTGGAAAAACACTACTTGGAAATTTGACTTGTGAAATGACAAGTGAAGAAAAAGAAGTTGATACAGAATTTATTGGAAAAAATGAAGATGATGTCGGATTTATTGCCAAAACTCCTGAAATATATATATATGAAAATGAAAAATCTGGAGTACTTAATACTGATATAAATTTAAATGGTGATAATCTGCATGCTTTTATAAAAGGCGATATTCCATATTATAGAAAAGATTTCTTGAAGCAGAGAAGTTCAATGGATTTGAAGGCTGGTTTCAAAACTTCTAATTTAGATGTATTTAATGTTCTATACCCACTTTCAGAACCTTCGACAGGAAAAATAAATGCTAATTTTGATATAACTGGAATGGCTCCTGATCTATCTATTGACGGCAAGGCAAATCTTTCAAATGGAAAATTATTGCCAAATATGTTAAAAACACCGATTGAAGCGTTAAATGGAAATATTGTCATAAATG
>JBGUKW010000178.1:0-2129 GCA_045114665.1 Candidatus Xenobia bacterium
ATTTTTTATCTGTTCAGAAGAAGATTTTTTATCTGTTTGATAAAATTTACCATTGGGAATTTGTTGTCTAATAGTGCCTTTCATGTCAGAAATTGCAATTAAATTCGTTTTTGTTGTAAAAAGTCCAAAAAATACTTTTGAAATTTTAGTTATTTTATAAATTCTAAAAAAATCATTTCCTGTTAAATATTTCGAAGATATATTTTTTGTTCCAAAATATTTTTTTACATTCTTATCAATTTCTTCTGGCTTTAAATCTTGTGCAAGGTCTTTTGATTGAAATTCGATAGAACCTGAAGCAGTTGCTCTGACTACATTTTTTTGAGAATCTACTTCAACCAACACATCTACTGTTTCTGGAACAGCTCCCATTTTTATAACTGCCTCTTGAGCTGATTTTTTGACTTCTTCAATATCTTTTGGAGTTGGATTAAATATATTTTTCTCAACTGTTTCTCTTATCATTGCCATTGCAGCACCTATTGCTGATATGACTTCGCTGTGTTCAGAAGTCTTATAATCCATTTTCATTGATTTTGCTACATAAGGTGTTACTGCAGAAGTTCCACCGCCTCCACCAATCAAAATAACTTTTCTTCCCTCAAAATTGTAATCTTTTAATAGTTCACTTACGACATCACAGACAGGTTTTGATGCTTTTTTCATTATATCAGAGGCTATATTTTCAGAATTATCACCGAAAAATTTTTCAAGTGATTTGAATCCCTTTTTTATTGAATCAATATTTCCAAAAGCATAATCTGTTTCTGTAACAAAACCAAGTAAATTGGCAGCACAAGTTAAGGTAACAGCAAATTTGTCTCCATTTTCATTTTCAAGTGCTAAATATTCATCTGTGTCATTTTTTAATGGTTTTATCAATATAGGTTTTAAATTATTGCCTAACTTTTCTATTGGGGTAAAAGATAAATATGGCAAGCCAGCTATATGGGCACTTCGAGGACCTACAGAATCTATTTTTGTGTTTTTAATCTTAATCATAGAACCACCAGCAATTCCAACAGTCCTACAATCAAGAGTTTTCATATAAGTAGTATGTCCACCTATTACAGCACTTCTTATCATTGATCTTCCAGATTTTATAGCTGTTATATCTGTACTTGTTCCACCCGTTTCAAGAAAAATTGCATCTGTTGCTCTGACATAGGCAAGAGCAGCTGCAATTCCTGCGGCTGGTCCAGAAAGCAGAGTTAAAAGTGGGCGTTTTCTCATCTCATCAATAGACATAACACCGCCATCACTTCTCATCACTGTTAAATTGAGTTTATCATTATTTTCTGCAAGACCTTTTTCTGTCATGTTTGCAGTTTCAACCATCTTAGGTAAAATACTTGCATTTATTACAGCAGTTTTGGTTCTTGCACGAAGTCCATAAAGCCCTGACATCTCATGTGTTCCACAAGATTGGAATCCTTTTTGCAAGGCATGTTCTTTTATAAAAATTTCTTTAGAAGGATCGTCAACACTAAATGGAGCAGAAGCTACTATACATTCACAATTATTTTTAGTAGCTTCATCAAGCGATTTTTCAACATTATTGTCAAAATTTTCTTCTGAATCAATAAAAAAGAAAGATGAATCTATATATTTTTGTGGAGCAACTTCAATAGGGGGGATATCTGCATCCATTTTTACTTTTATGCCTTCAGCACCATGTCCAGTTGCTATTATTCCTACTTTAGCTACATCTCCTTCAAGAAGAGCATTTGTTGCTTGTGTTGTGCTATGGGCTATAAAAATAATCTCACAAGAATCATCAAGTTTAGTTTTTATATCTTCAAAAACCTTTACAACACCAGCAGAAACCCCTTCTTTTGCATTATGTGTTGTAGGAGTTACTCCATAAGCTATTATTTCAAGAGTTTTATTGTCAATGGCAACGGCATGGGTAAATGTGCCACCAACATCAATTCCAATACGAACCTTTTTCATCTTTTTTATTCCATCATCTTCCGTCGTTTTTTTGTTGTTTCTCGTAATTTTTATATATTTGACATACTCCCCATAAATAAATTTAGGGAATTCTGGGATATTAACGAACCTTGCCTCTATTTTAAATTAGAGGTCTTACGAGTTCTCTCCACAATGGTTGATGCCCCAACCATATT
>JBGUKW010000179.1:0-7037 GCA_045114665.1 Candidatus Xenobia bacterium
AAAATAAAGGCATTGAACCTTTATTTTAAATGCACCTTATATCCCCATAAATAAATTTAGGGGCATTACGGTGCATTTCGGTAAAAAGCACACATATTAAAAATATTCCTTTTTTGTTATTTTTCATAATAATGTTTACCTTTAAGTATTTCTTGGTATTATTGTAAATTCAATTTTATCGACAAATTTTAAATTAGATTCATCTGTGAAATCGGTAGCTCCGTAATTTACTTCTTTTTTTATGTCATCTTTTCTAACGGCTGAAATCATTATTTTTATATTATTTGTTTTTACTTTGATATCCATATCTAATATGTCTGTTGCAATAATTCTTTTTTCTACAAATTTTCCTATTGTTGTTTTTGTTTTATTGCCATTTATTTCATATTCAATAGTATTTGGAAATAGAATACTGCTATAAGGCAGAGTATAATTAGATATATCATCTTTTATTGCTGAAAGGGAAGAGGCGAATAAGTATTTGTCATTTGAACCAGTATAATCATAAATAAGTCTTATTAATTCTTTATCAGAACAATATTTATAAGGATCATCTCTTGTTGTTGATTTTCCAAGACATTCTGAACAAGAAGAGTTTTTACATATTAAATAATATATATATATTCGTTGCCAGTTAAAAGAACTTCCCTCGCCTTTTATAATAGAATCTTTATCTGTCGGGCTTGGAAATAATATCCATCTTGATTTCATATTTTTAGATGTATTTTTATAGGTGAATACATATTTTGCATCTGAGATTAATAATTCTTTGTGCATGTGTGTATATGCTTTTATAAATTTACTGTTCATAGATTGTTTTGAAGTTGAAGTGGTAAACACTTTAAAAAATGAAGAAGACATTTGAAACATCAATATCATTATAATACCAAAAACTATAGTAGAAATCAATGTTTCAAAAAGTGTTATTCCTTTTTTATAAAATATATTATTTTTCATTTGATTCTCTTAAATCTTTTTAATTTTTCGTCGTATATACCTCTTAAAATTTCTGTTCCGTCTTTTCGTAATTCGAATATAGCTGAGCCTTTTAAAAGTTTTACAGGTTCAAGTATTACCCATTCTGGAGAACCCCATCTACCATTTCCTCCAGCAGTAAATCCGTGTCCAGTGAATGGAAAAGGGTAGGGGCTTTCATAAGTTCCACCTAAGTTTTTATTAAATGGTATAAAACATTTATCTAAATTTGATGCTTTAAATCTTATAATTCCTATTGCTTCATCATCTGGGCTATATTGAGTATGTGGATAATCCATTCTCAATGTATAGTAAAAATCCGCTATTGTTCTACAGTGAACTAAATCTGCACACACAGAAATAAAACCCTGTGGAGCTTTTATATCTCCATTTAGATATTGTTCCATTTTTTCTACTGTAACAAGTTTTTGCATCAATGTGTTGCTGTCAGGTTTTATTTGTTTTAATCTAATTTCATATATTTTTTTTAGATCTTTTTCTAAAATAGAATAAGAAGAATGATTTTCTAAATATAAAAAATGTTCAAATGTCATACCCTGTTCTTTTGCATATTGCTCGATAGTATATGGAAAACCTCCACGAAGTTGTAATACATAATTTAAGTCATATACTTCATTTTTAGCAAATACAGATACAAAAGACAATGATATAAAAAGTATTGTTAGTAAGAATATTTTAATTTGTTTCATATATTTTTTAATTTACATAATATACAGATGTTGATTGTTGCTTTTAGGTATTTGAAGAGTTATATCCAGTGGGTATTTCTTCTTTGGCATATAATTTACCATCATTTCCAGAATTGCTTGTTGTTCCTCCAGTACTCCCACCACTAGATGATCCACCAGTTGAGCTATCTGTGAATTGTTTTAATCCATCTTCAGTCTTATCACAAACTCTTAAAGTTGTTATTGTTATATCTTGTTCATCTGGTTTTTTTAGATATTCATCTTTATTTGTTTTAAATTTTTCATTCAAAGAAACTGTCAATTTAACATTATTTAAACCAGGCTTTCCATCTTCGCTTTTTTTGATCCAAGTTTCTTCTATAAGATAATAATATTTAATACCTGCAAATTCTATTTCAGAAACTTTATTTTTTTCTATTTTGCTGTTCTCATCAGTATCTTCTGATTCTGAAAACTCAGATGTTGTTGATTCTGTTTCTTTTATATTATCACTCATATATAAATTCATTATAGAATTTGCTGCAACTGCTCCCTTAGAGTTTTCATTTACATGCATACTTCCTCTTAAAAGCATCGTTATTACAGATAAAACAGAAAAAATTACTAAGTTTATTAGAAAAAGAGATATGATGAGTTCATAAAAACTTACGCCTTTTTTAGCTTTTTTCTTTTTTATTATAAACATAAGAGAATCTCCTCATTATCATTATTGAATTTGCAACGAGAGCTGTTTTTGAATTTTCGTTAACTTGTCTTGCACCTTTTAAAAAACCTATTATGACTGAGAGAACAGAAAATAATACTAAATTAATAAGAAATAGAGAAACGACAAGTTCATAAAAACTTATACCTGTTTTCTTTTTAAACATAAAAGAAAACCTCATTATTACTTCGGTATATCTATTTTTCTTCTTTAAATGTAATTTGTAGTGTAAAATATAATGCTAAAGCAGAAAATATTAACCAAAGAATACCTATTGGAACACTTAAAAAAGGCATTCCCATTGATTTGGCTATAGCATAAGAATCACTTTGTGAAACTGTTCTAAATATGAGATCTTCAGGGATATCAAAGAAAGCATATAGACAAGATACGAGACCGATATATCTCAAAATAAAGGCATTTACTTTATCTGGAAATTTAGAACCTGATAATAGCATAAATCCACCAAATAATACAGTGAATATAATTGTGAAAAGATCTCTCATAAATAATACTGTTACTATTAACATTACAATTCCAATAAAAGTGTTAATACTTTTATCCCAGTTTTTTCTTATTGAGCAATACAATATAATACAGCCCCAAAATATACTTCCTAAATATCCTGCACTTGCAGTTAAAGTGCTTCCTATCCATGATTTGGGCATTGTAAAATAACATACACCACCTAAACGAGGATCTAATGCTATTGATGTTATATGTCCACCATTTAATGTTGCCATAAGCCCATGACTGATTTCATGGAGAAAAACTGTGAACATTTTTATAGGATATATTAGTAATGATAGAAAACCAAGATGAATAGGTTCTAATGTTCTATAATCCCAAATTAAATATGTTATAACAAGCATAATTATTATACTTGTAATTGCTTTTTTCTTTTCTTCTTTTCCAAATTTTCCTGATTTTGATTTTGTGCTTGGATTTTCTTTTAGTATATCATCTATATCTAAATCGTTCATTTTTTTTCTCCATTTTTCTTTTTTAGAATTTTCAAGTGTATTTCACAAGTTTTAAAATTATGAAATACACTTGAAATTTGATTTACATTATATATTTCTTGTAAGTTTCTGTTATATGTCCGTCAACTTTTGCAAAGCCTTCTGCAAATATCTTTTTCATATATTCTTTATCTGTACCATCAAAATATACTTTTGATTTTGCATCTGTTCCAGAAGGTCTTAGACAAAGATCTCTTATTTTACTGCCTTTTTTGAACCAAAATTGAAGACCATCAGACCAAACATATATATCTTCGAGGTCTTTCATTAAATCTGCAGTTACTGGCATTGCTTCTATGAATATATCTTTTACAGCTTCCAGTGAGATTTTATCTCCTGTTTTGGAATGATTTCCTGTCTTGTATGCTTCGGCAGTATATCTGAAGAAGTGATTGAACATATCTCTTGCTTTTAGTCCTTCTTTTTTGGCTATTGCAAGCTCTGCAGGATCTATTATGGCTTCGTTATAGTGAATGATATCGCCTCTGTATTCCATTCTATTTACAATGTCATATTTTTCGAAAATTTCTTCGAGATAGTTGTGTAGATATAGTTTTGAATTGTTATTTTCTGCAATGCTTTCTAAATAGCGTCTTGCTTGAAGTGTTATTGCGGATATACAGGCTTCACCACTTGATTTTTCTCTCATAGCTATTACATATTCGCCTAAGATATTGAATATAGGATTTCTTGGTCCACCAATTTTTCCGCCACTTTCTTCTCCTGCATGGTGAAGTTTTGGATTATTGCCAAGAACTATTTCTTGACCGAGTTCATTTTTGACAGTAAATGTATTACCTGATGATTTTTTCAAAGCTTGTTCTACAGATTTTTCAATGGCAGCAATTTCTTTGAACCCAACAGGTACTCTCAATACTGGTATTTCATTGATTTCAGCCCATTCATCCCAAGCTAGTGCTGATACATAAGTATGAATATCAAAATTTGAATATTTATCCCAGAGTCCATCTTTTTTTGATTGGACTAAATCATTGTCCATAATCATTAAGAACAGTTGGTTAGGGGAATAGAGTGCAAGAAGTCTTCCGTCTTTTTGTACATTGTACAATATTCCAAGTTTGTCTAATTTTTCTTTTTCAGAACTTGGAACAAGTTGACAACCAACAAATCTATCTGCATCTGGATCGACATTGAAAATGAGTTGGGCATTTGGTGAGTCTGCCAAAATTACATCATATCCTGCGGTTTCAATGACTTTTGGAACACTTGCATCTACAGAGACATGGGCAACTTCATATTCATCACTGCCTTTTTTCTGATTTATTACAAATCCTATATTGTGGAAAAATGGGTCTTCTTCAGTCCTTATAAGACCATTTTCAAATACACCGAATACTCCGAGTTCTTTTAGTATTGATGATATTGTTTTAAATCCGCCACCTCCAAAGCAGTCAAGCATGAGTCTAAGTCCTTTTGATTCTGCTTCTTTTATCATTTTTATTGCTTTTTCAGAAGCTGGTCCTTGTCTGAGGTAATCGCAATATAATTTTGCTGTATTTTCATAATTTATGGTTCTTATTAGATGTTTGTCATCTCTTGCTGACAATTTTATTTCATATCCACCCTTTTCTATTTCAGAGTAGATATATTTCATTTTTTCTACAATTTTTGAATATGTGTCAGGAAGATATTGAGCTCCGTCAAATGCGAGTATTTTATCACACATTTTTTGAGGTGCCCCATGGCTTGATGTGAAGAAATCTCCTCCAGAAAGTCCTAAAATAAATATCAAAAATGACCACATAAAAATTGAAGATGTATTTGAGCAGTCATCTTTTTCAGTTGTGAATGTGTATAGACCTTGTCCTGCATATATTCTCGACATTAGAGAAGCATATTCAGGGGTATTTGATCTCACTTCTCCGCCGACTATTCTGACGGGATTTTCTCTGACGAAATCAATTATTTCAGATAAGGGCATTTTAAAAATTGATTCGATGACTTTTACATTTTTGTCGCCTATCAATTTTGTTATTTCTTCAGCTGATTTTTTTTCAACAGAGACCATTCTTTTTGGATGTATATCTTTTACCAATAGAGCTATTGACTCTGCCATAACAGCTATCATATATTCATTTATGCGATAACGGTGATCCCATGGGCATACTACATTTTGATTTTCTCTAACTCCACCTGTGGAAACTTTTGCTTCTTGTTCAAATGCTTCTATTTGTGCCTTTAGATTTATTTTTTCTGCAATTTCAGGAGTGATAATAAAAGAGGAGGAATCAGCAGAATCAATGTGAAATGGGGGATTGTCTCTTATTGAAAAGTTTTTCTTTTCCCATTCTTCCAATGTTTTTTCTGTCTGATATATGTAATATTCTCTCATCTGTCTTTGGGTCATATCTTTTGAAACTTTTTGAAGATATGGAGCTGATAAATCAAAATTTAATAGATTGTTTCTCATTTTTTGTCCCTTTTCAAAAAAATATTAACTTATATAATAATAGCATATATTTTATATAAATACAACAAAAAAATAAAAAAAAGCTATCGTTTTTTTTGCGATAGCTTGTTATATTTAATGATATAATAAAATTATTTCATTTGACTTAACATCATGTAAGGATTGAAATTGTTTGGAGACATCATAGGTGGCAATGCAGCTTGTTTTGTTCCATAGAATATGAAGTTGCCATCTGGGTGAGAAGGTGCATTGTTCATTGCGTCTTTTGTTGTTGTTCTCATGGTACCTGTTGCAGGGTCTGCAAAATGAACTGTATTACCTTCTACTTTTGTTATTGTAACAATATGACCTCTGCCAGATGGTGAAAATTCTGGACCATTTAGAGCGACAATGACAGGAAGTCCTTCATTATTGACTTTTTGCTCTATGAGTGGCCAACAATTTTTGTTTACTTCTCCACCGTCTTTCCAAGTAACATTTGCACTTTGTGATTCTGCATTAAGAGCATTTAGAAGTTGGTAGCCATATTTTGCATTTATGTCATTGTCAATTAGTGATTTTCCAGTAACAGCATTTATACACATTGCTACTGAAGTTTGACCGCATGAATCGCCTGTATTTTGTGCAAGTGGTTTAACCATTGAAGCAGCAGATGACTCTGAAGGAGAAACATTTTGAAGAGAATTTACGCCATTTGGAGTTCCATCAAACATATTTGCTTTGTATTTCATCAATTCGTCAAAGTTAATTGGAGCAGCATTTGGCATATTAGGCATTTGAGGGGTATTTATTTGAGGACCTTGATAGCTTATTCTGTTCTCAATTTGGCTTATTCTTGTTTTTATTGCTTGAATATTTTCAATTCCCATTGTATAACCTCCATATTTTTATTTATATATATTTTACTCTATTTTTTTGAAAATGTCTATATTATATTTTTATTTTACAAAATTTTAACAAATATTTTTTTAAAAATTGTTAAAATTTTGTTTTTTTTTGTTAAAATCGTGAATATTGTCTTAAATTATGATATTTTTATGAATATATTTTAATATTTTAATGTAAAGAAATATTTTATTTTTTTATGAAATGGATTATAATAACAAAGTAGAATTTACATTATGTTTGAGTGGATTATTAAATAATAAAAAAAAAAGATTAAATTTATTTGTAAGATAATTACACATAAGAATTAT
>JBGUKW010000180.1:0-2838 GCA_045114665.1 Candidatus Xenobia bacterium
ATTATTTTTAATTTCCACTTTTTTTTATTATACCAAATTTTCTATAAAAAGACAAATAATTCATAGTCTAAATAGAGGAAATTTTAATTAAATATTCAAATATTTAATTAAAATTTGGTTTTAAGTGCAACGCACTATGTGCGTTGCACTCGCTTTTTTTATTTTATAAAAAAAGCGAGGGCAAAATAATATCTAATGAATAAGACAAATTCGCTCCTTAATTTTGTATTTATTTCAAAATTAAAGAGAAAATAAACAGGAGGTCTCATGAATACCAAAATAAAATATTTTGCCCTTTTGGCTGTATGCCTTTTCTTTATGGCTATCTTTACTTCTGCCTGTGGTGGCGGAAAAAATAATCCACCAAGAAATGATAATTCGGCATATTACTATTTATTAGCTCAACAAAATGCTAATAACAACCAAGAAGAACAAAACGAAGAAAATGAACCTGAAGAAGAAGTAACTGAAGTTACACTTGATGACGATGTTCTCCAAAAATTAGGCTATCAAAAAGAAGAAATAGAAGGTGGCGATTATATTATTAAAAAAATAGATACTACAAAAGAAAGAATATTGGAAGAAGATGAAGTAACTTCTATCAAAATTCCTGCAACTTTTACATATGAAAACAAAACTTACAAAATAACAAAAATTGGAAATAAGGCTTTTTATAGGTGCAGAAATCTCACAAGTGTCACTATTCCTGACAGTGTAACTGAAATCGAAGATGGTGTTAATGATGCTGATCTGTGGGGAGCTTTTGCTTTTTCAGGAATAACAAGCATAGAACTTCCAAATAGTATAACAAAAATTGGAGTTTTTGCTTTTTTTTATTGTCAGCAATTAACAAGTGCAAATATTTCTGAAGGTGTAACTACTATTGGAGAAGCTGCTTTTTATTGTTGTGACAATGAGAATTTAAGTATTACTATTCCAGACAGTGTAACTACTATCGAAATAAATGCTTTTAGTTATGTTAACAATATCTATTACAAAGACCGTGAAGAATTAAAAGACAAAGAAGAAATTCCAGAGGGAGCAGATGGTTATCCACATTGGGGAGCAGATCATTATAATGGTCAAGATCGCATGGAGGATTAAAAACTATTTCAAATTTTGACACCTAAACAAAAAACACAGAGCTATAAATATTTATAGCTCTGTGTTTTTGTTTGCCATTTTATAAAAAACATGGTAAAATAAAAAACAGGTAATTTCCTGTTTAAAAAATAGAAAGGGAAAAAAAATGCTACAAATTTTACCTATTGGAGAACAAAATTTTGAAGAAATTCGTAAAAATAACTGGCTTTATGTTGATAAAACCAAAAAAATATTACAAATGATAGAAAATGGCAAATATTATTTCCTTTCTCGTCCAAGAAGATTTGGAAAATCATTAACTATTTCAACATTAGAAGCAATGTTTAAAGGAAAAACTGAATTATTTAAAGATTTATATGCCGAAAATTGGGTAAAATCACACGCTAAACATCCAAATCCAGTAATAAAACTTGACATGAGTGTATTGGGAAATTATCAAAACATAGAAGAATTTAATAATTCTATAATAAAAAGTCTTGAAAGATTCCTTTTTGTAAACGATTTAAATTTTCCTTCCGAAAAAAATGCAGGTTCTATGTTATCAAATATAATCACAAGATTATATAAAGAATTTGGTAAAGTTGTTGTTCTAATTGATGAATATGACAAACCTATAACTGAAAATATAAATGATTTAGAAAAAGCAGAAGAAATACGAAAATATTTACGCTCTTTTTATATTATTTTAAAGGGCAATAGCGAATATTTATGTTTTGTAATGTTGACAGGTGTTTCTAAATTTAGCAAAGCTGGTGTTTTTTCAGGGCTTAATAATCTGCAAGATATTTCAATGAAAGAAGAATATAGCGATATTGTCGGATATACACAGCAAGAACTTGAAGATAATTTCATAGATTGGATAGAAAAAGCAACCAAAAAATTATCTTTAACAAAAAATGAATTATTACAAAAAATAAAAAGAAATTATGACGGTTTTTCTTTTGACGGAAAAAAAAGAGTATATAATCCATATTCTATTTTAAATTTCTTTAATGATCAAGAATTTAATAATTATTGGTATAAATCAGCCACTCCGTCATTTCTTGCGGATTATTTAAAACAACATCAAATTAATAATTTTGAACAATTTAGACATTTAGAAGTACCTTCAGATTTTGCAGATGAACATGAAATAGAAAAATCAACTCCTGAAAGTTTCCTATTTCAAGCGGGATATTTAACAATAGAAAAAAAAGAAAGAAAAGATGAATTAATAATTTTAACTCTTGATTATCCTAATGAAGAAGTTAAAAAATCCATGTCTCGCTTATTCTTGAAAGACATATATAAAATAGATAAATATATACCTTTAGGTGATAACCTTTGGCAAGCTATAAAATCATTAAATGAAGGGAACATTGAAAAAATTGTTGAGATTTTCAACAATGCTTTAGGTAAAATTCCTAAGGACATATTCGCTCCTTCTAAAGAAGGAGAAAAAAAATTAGACTTTCCCAAAAATCAAAATGAATATTGGTATCGTTCTTTATTTGTTATGTTACTTCGTGGCGGTGCTGGTGTAACTTCGTTTCAAGAATCTTATACATCAGAAGGTCGCTCTGATTTGATAATTCCATTTGACGACAAAATAATTATCATTGAATTTAAATTTGCCAAAAGCTCAAAAGGAGTTCCAAAAGCAAGAACAGAAGGCGAAGAACAAGTAAAACAATATGCCAAAACTTATGAAAATGAGCTAATAGTTAAAAACTCTGACGAGTTTTTAAAAAATAA
>JBGUKW010000181.1:0-16322 GCA_045114665.1 Candidatus Xenobia bacterium
GGGAAAGAGTCTATACTATCTGCAACTGTAAAATATGCAGTTAGTGCTTGATCGCCAAGCTCTGCCAATTTTTCTCCTATGCTTGGCTTTTGATTATTTTCAGCATTTCTTTCTTCTTCAGTTATTGTTCTTGTCTCATTTTGTATTTCTTCAGTATTTTCTTCATTTGCTGTTTCTTCAGTTTGAGGAATATGTTGTGGAGTTACTTCTTGTGGTTCTGTGTTATTTGTTTCAACAGAACTTGTATTTTCTGAAGTTCTTGTATGTTGTTGTATTTGAGTTCTTGAAATTTCTTGAGTATTATTTGAAGATGAATTTAATGAGATTGAATCTCCGATATTTTCATGAACTGATTCTGTATTTTGAGGCTGTGGATTTTGTATATTATTTGAAGTAGTTGTATTGTTGTAAATTTGTGGAGTTGTTGATGATATTGAATTCATTTTATTTATTCTACTTTCTTTTTTTATATATTATACGACAAAATCAAAAAAAATATATAAAAAAAATGTTAATTTTTCTTGAAGTTTTTTGAACATTGTTATATAATGTATAAAATTTTTTTTAATTAAAAGGGTGATTTAATTGAGTTATATTTCAAATACTGATAATGCAGGTAAACAGAGAACTAAACTTTGCAAAATAATTGTAATTTCTATAAAAGAGTTATTCAAAGACCCAAATCCAAATGAACATTCAAAAGAATTGATAAAATGTATTGCTGTTTCATTAAAGAAAATATTTAATGGTATTGATGAAACATTGCTTGCTTGGGAGAAGAGAAATTTTTGGCAAAAATCCGAAAAATTTAGAATGGAGTGGGAATGGACTGGAAATTATGCAGATAAAATAGCAAATGCTTTGAAGAAAGATGACTGGGGAGAAATTGCTATTTTGATTACATTCATTGCTCAAAAGTTTGAAAATATCACTGTTTCTGAAAATCATCGACTTGGAACGCCATGGATTGGAGCAGGAGAAGAATTTACGAAAATTTATGGATAAGTTTATACCTTATGAAAGAGCTGAAGTATCTTATGTTATAAAAAAGTCAAAATTTCTTGTAACAGCTTCTCCAGTTTTTAATGCAGAAGAGGCAAGGCTTTTTATTTCTGAAATAAAGAAAAAATATTCAGATGCGACACACAATGTTTCTGCTTTTATAATTGGTAGTGGAAATAGTGTAATATCGGGGTGTTCAGATGATGGAGAACCAGCTGGGACTGCTGGAAAGCCGATGTTAACAGCATTGATAGGCAGTATATTTACAAATATTGTACTTGTTTCAACGAGATGGTTTGGAGGTATAAAACTTGGAACAGGTGGACTTGTAAAGGCATATTCAGAAGGTGTTTTTCAGATTGTTCCACTTTTAAAAAAATCTATTATAACTTTTATTGATAAAATAGAATTGTCTTTTTCTTATGGTTTTTATGATTTGATTTTGTCTTTTATTGGAAAATTTGGAGCTGAAATTGAATCGTCTGATTTCTCTGAAAATGTAAGATTAATTTGTGTTGTTAAAAGTGAAAAGCTATCTGAATTTAAGAAAGAATTGATAGATTTAACAAGCGGAAAAATTCTGTTTGAAATTTTAGAGCAGAATATAAATAAAAAAATATTGGTAAAATAAAATAGTCATTGCAGATTTTTAATCCTGCAATGACTATTTTTGTAGAGATAGCTTAGTTAATTGCGATAGTTAGCACGATATGTTTCACGAGATACATTCCAGTGAATTTGTGAATTAGGAATGTTTGTGTATTCACTTGGCTAATTGGCAGTTTACCAATACACCCTAATTCGTTAGGCTAATTTTTTTCCAAAAAATAAGTAAATAAAAAGTTGCTATAAACTATCCAATATATGCCTGCATACTGCCTGTTTTGCTCCCTTGCAATGACAATACCTCTAAATAGAGGCTATTTGGATAGATTTTAAAATATTAATTAACTAGCACAAGCAGTTAAATAAGTAATTTTAGTAAAAAATTCACAAAAATATTTTATTAACATAGTTAACAAAATATCAACATAATTCAAAATAAAAAAAGGCGAATCTCTATGAGATTCGCCCTCTATAAAGATACATTAATTATAATCTATCTTTATAATTTTTACAAGTAAATTTTTGTAAAATATTAGAAGGATAAAAATATTGGATTACCATGCTTTATCAGGGTCTGTTGTTGTTCTTCTATACACACCTTTTTCTTCTCTTACAAGTTTTGTAAATCCCATTCTGCTTAAATTTTTGTCACTTAAAAGCTGTTTTTGTCTATCTGTATAAAAATAGACACCATAGGGAGCTATTATCCTCTCTATTTCTCCTCCACATTTTGGACATGCTTTCAATGCTTCGTCATCCATGTGTTGTTTGATTTCAAATGTGTCTTTGCAATATTCGCAACCTTTTGAATTTTTAGTTGCTCTGTAACAGTATGTAGGCATATTTTAAACACTTCCTTTTTATTGAACAGAACCACCAGCTGAACCAAAGTCAGAACCTTCCGAAGAAGATGAGGTTGTGTTATTTGGTGTAGTTGCCGAATTTGTTTGGTTTATTGCAGGTTCTGTTTCAACTTGTTGTATAGATTCTTTTTTGATATTTTTTTCTTCTTGTTTAGTTGGTTCATCTTCCACATAAGTGCTTCCCTTGGGAATTAAATTTATATGTGGCTTTTGAGAAACTGGAATCTCAACTTTTTTTTCAGGCTGTTGTTGGATATTTTCGTTTGAATTGTTATTTTCTTCCTTTTGTTTCTGCTCTTCTTTATTTTCGTCTGGTTGTTTTTGTGAAATTTCAGAATAAGAATTTGATTCTTTTTCTATTATTTGAGATATTGCAGAATCATCGACTGTTTCATATTTTCTATGAACACTTTTTACTTTAGTTTTGTTGTCTTCTGTTGAAAGTGTAAAAATTAGAATAGTTCGATCTTTCTTTTCTGTGGCTTCAGAACTTGAATCTTTATATGTTTCTATATATGATGTAGAAATTGAAATTAAGTTATTTTCTTCTTTAGCTTGTTCTTTAATTACACTTGGAATAGCAGAACCATCTGATAAAACATTTTCTGATACATCTTTATTTTTTTCTGTTTTTCCAAAAATTTTAGTCGTTTTTTCGGGGAATATAGATGTCGTTTTTGAATAATAGTCTTCTAATTGTCCCAAATCTCTAAACATGGATGTTATATTTGTATATCCTTCTTCTATTTGAATCACTTCATCAGGATTTTTGGAAATCAATTCATTTATTTCTTTATATTTTTGTGAAATCAATTTTTTTATTATTGAATCTACAAATTTTTCAGGTGTTTCTCTTTCTATTTTTGTTTTATTATCCACTTTATCTTTTGGAGGTGGAGTATATTTTGGTTTTTGTTGTGCTGTTATAGATGTATTGTGTGGATTCGGTTTATTTGGGTCATGATTCGGTTTTAGTATTTGAGAAAAGATAAATAACAATATTGCTATTGCCAAGACTATAAGAGCAATGAGAACATATCTTTTTCTTTCGTCTTCTTCTGTCTCTTTATTGTCTTCTACATCATCTCTATTTTCATTTGATTTTTGAGGTTTTTGCGATTTTACTTTCTCTTCTTTTTTAGATTCACTGTTGTTTATTTTTTCTTTTTCTGTTTTTGCTGTTATATCAGTTTTATCGCTATTTGTATTTAATTTTTCCAAATCTTTTGCAGTAAGTCGCTTTGTTGGTTTTTTATTTATTTTTGATTTATCATTGTATAAATCACCAGTTACTTCTCCAGTTTGAGCATCTATATAAAATTTATGCTCTCTGCCATACTTGCTATTATATGTGCCCTCCCATATAGGAATAGCAACTAAAAAAGTACCTAAAAGCTCTGTTTCTTCTGTCAATTTTCCAAATTCATCAAAAAGAGTTGGGTATTGCTTTTTCAATAATTCATAGGCTCTTGGTTCTGCTTCTTCTTCACTTATTAGTATTGGTGTATAATTTTTTTGTTCTTGTTCAAATTTGCGAAAATTATCGTTTTTAGATAATTCTATTACAGCATCAGGAACTTTATTACTTCCTGGAACTGTAATTATTATATCTAGGGGTTTTTCTTGTGGATTTATTGCTTTTGTTTTAAACCAAAAACCAATACAACCATAGTAGTTTTTGATCATTTTGTTTAGAAAAAAATGGTCTCTTACATAAGTTTCAGAATTTTGTTTTTCTATCCATTGAAACAAAAGATCATGAGCCTGTTTAGTATCTATGTATGATTGCAAAATAGATGCATTGTTCTCTTCATTAGTTTTTTGTTCATTTTTGCTCATAAAAAAAACTTTTCCTTGTTATTCTGTATAATATTCTTATTTTTAAATGTTCCTTTGTTTTTTCTTTTCTTTTTTCTAAAATCCTGTTTATTAACTTGAATTTTAAAGGGAAAGATTTTTTTTAGTAGAATTTTTTTAGTAGAATTTTTTATTTATATTATATCATAATTGTTTTAAAGATATTTTTTAAGGACGGATATATAATGACTGCAAGTGTAAATATTAAATCAGATGAATTGATTGAAAATGCTTTGCGTATAGATTCTTCTACAAACCCAGATGAATATTTAAAATATTTAAATGAGGCTGTAGCTGTTGATCCTTACAATTTTAAGCCACATATTCTTTTGGGTTCTTTCTATCAGAAGAAAGAACAGTATGCTGAGGCAGCAAAATCTTATCTTCAGGCTTTGAATATTGATTATAAGTTGAAAGATGATGCTAATGAAGCTGCTAAAGTTTATTTGAATCTTGGAAAGATATATCAAAATTTGGGAGAAAAAACAAAATCTCTTATTTATTACAAGGATTATATCGGATTATTTCCAGATACTCCTCATTCAAATAGACTTGCTCCACAAATCTATGTGAAATTGAAAAATTTTCAGAATTGGTATTCATCATATAAAGATGCAAGAGTTAAATTAGATGAAGGCAAACATAAAGAGGCTGAAAAACTCTTTAAATATTGTCTAAAGGTAAATCCTTCTTTTGCTTGGTCAGGTTTTTATCTTGCAAAATCATATATAGATAGAGGCGTTACAGCATCTGTTATAGATGTTTTGAAAAAATCTTTAAAACACAGGGAACACTATTGTTTTAAGTATGAATTATATAAATTTCAGTTTGATAATTCATTTGATCTTGAAGAAAATTTGTTGACAGAACTAAGAGAAGAAGCACCTAATTTTGTTCCTGGTATTCTTCTTGAAGCAAAAAAACTTGCTTCTGTTGGCGAAAATGACAATGCTGCAGAACTATTTAAAAAAGTTGTAACAGCTATGCCAGGAACTGATTTTGCTCAAGAAGCCCTTGATGGACTTTTTAAAATTCAGTCAATAGAGCAGATAGAGGAGCCTGCACAAGAAGAAGTTGTTGAAGAAGTCAAAACTGTAGAACCTCCTAAGCCTAAGGCAAGAAAAGGTCTTTTGCATAAAACTCCAAGAAATACTGAACCAAAAGTTGAAGAACAACCAAAGATTGAAGAAGTTCAGCAAGTTGTAGCTGAACCAGAAGTTAGTTCAACAGAAGAACAAGTTGTACAGTCTGATGAAGTTGTAGAGGAAGTTTCTGAAAATGTTGAGCAACCACAAGAAGAATCTTCTTTAGCTTCAGAAGGATTTACAACAACTGATTATCAGCCTGTTACAGATTATAACCAACAAGATGAGGAAATTTTTGGAAATCAAGAAGACATTGAACAAGAAGAGCTTTTTACAGCTCCATCAAAAGAGGAAACCTCTGTACTGGAATTTTCTTCAAATGAAAATGTTGAACAACTAAATCCTGCATCTGTAGATCCTGCTTTGGATTTTACCACTGCTATGGCTAATGAGGCAAAATTACAAGAAGAGAAAGAAGCAGAGATAAGAGCAAAGATACAGGAAGAATCTCAAGGTATTATAGATGAGGCTATTTCAAAAGCTGATAAGATAACTGAAGATGCTTATGCTGAAGCTGAAGTCATAAAAGAGACAGCTAAAAAAGAGTATGAAGAGTTAGAACAAAAATTGAGATCAGAATTAGCTCAGGAAAGAGAACAGATGCTTGCTGAAAAAGAGCAGATGCTTGCCGAAGTTGAAGCTATGAAGGTTGAAATTAAGGAAAAAGCAGAAGCAGAAGCAACTGAAAAGATTGAGAAAGCAGAAGAAGAGGCTGAAGCAATAAGACAACAGGCTGAAGAAGATGCTGAAGAAGCACGAAAAGAAGGACAGATATCAGCTCAAATTCTCAGAAAAAAAATAGAGATCGAGGAACGCTATGAGGAACTTTTATTGAAATTAAACAAAGAGAGAAAAACATTGCGTTTGAAATCACTTGACGATGCAGAAAAAATAATCAGAGTTGCTGAAAAAAGAAGAGATGAAGTTATTTCAAGAGCTGAAATGATATCTGCTAAAATAGAAAAACTAAGTAAAGAGGCAGATGAAAAATATAGCATTATATATCAGACAGCTATTGATGATTCATGTAAAATGATTGCTGATATACGTCAAAAAGCTGAAGATGAAGGAAAACATATAATTGACCTTGCAAATGAAGAGAGAAAGAAAATTCTTCAAAATGCAAATGATAGAGCTAAGGAGATTCTAGATAAAGGTCTTGCAAAAACAAGTGAAGTTTCTGATGATTCAGTAAATAAAATTGTCATGGATTATGGCAGTATTGCTGATGTGGCAAGACAGAAGATTGATGAATTCTGTGTTGAACTTCGTAATTCATTTGAGATGATATTTAATCAGAATGTCGTTGAGATTAAGAATAAGTTTAACTTAAATCTCGATGAAGCTATTGATGAAAATGGCGAATCAATGAGAAAATTTAGTGAATCTCTAAAGGAAGATTTGGCAAAAACAGATATAAGTGATGTATTTTCACAGGAAGAAGGACTTGATCCAGTTCCAGTTAACTTGTTAAAAGATACAGAACCTGTTGAAGATATGACTGTAAATCTTTCAAAGAAACTTGAAGCAGGTAGTCAAGGTGAATTTCCTTCAACACATAATTTAACAGATGGAATTTATGGAGAAAATGAATCAAATGTTTTGGACGATTTCTCTGAACCAACTGAAGAGCAAATAAATGCTGAAATAAAAGAAAAGGTTCAAAATTTTGTGGGTGAAACATTTGATGGCATTGATGAAGAAGATAAAATAAAAGATGAAATTTCTGAAGATGTCATAGAGGAGTCATTTGAGGAAGAACCTGTTGAAGAGGAACAACCTGTTGAAGAGGAACAACCTGTTGAAGAGGATATAGAAGAAGCTATTGAGGAACAGCATGTTGAAGAAGAACAACCTGTTGAGGATATCGTTGTTGAAGAATCTCCAGCAAGAACAGCAAAAGAAACTGTCATATTGCCGAGATCAGAAATAGAAAGACAAATGAAACAAGAGAATATCTCTGAAGAACCTTCTTATAAAGAAGAAGCAGAAATTAGCGAAGATATTCCTCAGGAATTGGAAGAAGAGAGTTTGTATGTTGATGATGGCTCCATTTCTGATGAGGCATTTGAGGGAATTCCAAGTGAATTTGATGAATCAGATGAAATTCCAAGTGAAGATGAAACAGGAGAAGATGTTGATTCTGAAGATGGTATAAAAAATATATTCTCAAGTTTTATGGATGATGAAGCAGATGAGTAAAATTTTTAAATATTTCACGACTATTTTTGCTGTTATTTTAATCTATGTTATGCCTGTTGGTGGATTGGGAACAGGAGCTTATTTGCCAGAAGAACGCAAATTTAGAATTGAAATATTTAAAAATGAAGAGGATTCAAATTGTGATGAAGATTGCAATAATGAAGAAGATTTTATCGACAGTGAAAATATAGACGAAAATATAGACGATTTTACATTAATTGATTCAATCTTATTAAATTTGATTTATAACATAAAATTAATTAAAGATTATGAAGAAGATTTTGTAATAGATTAAACAATTATGAGCCTGTGAAATTTTTCTGTAAATTAGATTTGCAGAAAAGATTCTCAGGCTCAAATTTAAAAAAAATATTTTTTTTAGGTGGTAAAAAATATGAATAAAATTGTTAAAATTTTATCTTTTGTTTTTATTTTTGTATTTTTTATGTCGATTGCTGTTTTTTCTGAAGAACAAAAATATGTGAAAGTTGTTCCTGCTAAATCTGTTGGTCCTTTGACTATTGGAGATTCTTTTTTCAAATATCAAAAAACTTTTGGGGATCCTGATTTTAGGAAAGAACTTCAGAATGGAGATGTTATTGCAAAATATAATTCTCATGGACTCATAATTCAATATCAAGGATATACTGGTGAAATGCACTATATTGGTGTGATGAGAAATAAGATAGGCAAACTTGATTGCCGTACAGCTAAAGGCATTTATGTTGGTATGGATAAAAAACAGATAGAAGGCATGCTTGGACTTCCAGAAAAAGTTATTCCTGTTACTTCTAAAGATGTTTATCCAAATTCGGATAAATTGGCCATATATCCTAAAAAGGGGATTTCATTTCATTATGATATGTATGGTAAATCTTTGATAATGTTTGTTTTTTCTCCAGCTATATTTGGAAAATAAGAAATTATCTGAATAAGAATTAGGTGTAGGAAAACTTTCTTACACCTAATTATTTTATGGTTTATTTTATAAGTAAAAAAAACTAAAAGGATTTTGATAATTTATATAAAAATAAATATATAAAATAGTAATTTATAAAATAATGATTTTGCTTATACATATTGTATATGGGGAGAAATTTTATGGCAGACAATGTAAAAAAAGATGAAACATCTATAGAAACCAATCTATATAGGATTCTTGAAGTTACACCTATTGCTACATTTGATGAAATTCATAAGAGTTATAGACAGTTGTCTAAGAAATACCACCCTGATCTTTGTGAGGATAAAGAACTCGGTGCAGAAAAGATGAAAGAAATTGTAGCTGCTTTTAACCAGTTAAAAGAGAAAAATTTAAGAGATCTATATGACAGTAAAAAGATGTTCCAGTTCAAAAATTATAAAAAAGATAGATCTGGAATTCAGGAACCAAAAGGCTTTTTTGCTAAATTATTTGCTAAAAAACCAACAGAAAAAGATTTGAAGAAAATGAAAAATTTTGGTGAGAATTTTGCTACAGCAGTATCACTCGCCAAAACAAGAACTCCCAATGGTATGTCTCAGGCAAGAGACCTTTTTAATGACTTACTAAAGATTCAGCCTAAAAACCCTGATTTGCATTTTAATTTGGGACTTAGTTTTTATTTTTCTGGTGATTTTCCTAATGCAACTATATGTTTCCAAAATGCCCTTAAACTCGATCCTGATTTTAAGGAAGCAGCAGATCTTTTAAAATCTTTTGAAATTTAGTTTTGTTTTAGAAAAAATGCGAAAGGTTAAAAAGAAAATTTCTTTTTAACCTTTTTTTATACCACAATATATGCTATTTTTTAGTCCACCATTTTCGAGTAGAAATGTTTTTTCAAATATTGTATTTCTTGCTTGTGCTGTTATTCCCTCAAATTGGACGCCTCCTGCAGTCATTTTTAATGCCTCATCAAAAGAAATTCCAATTGGATTAAATTTCTTATTTTGTCTGTCCAAAATATAAATATATTCTCCTTCTCCTCCATATATTGATATAGTTTGAGATAGGGGAGAACAAGGAGCTGGATATTGAAGAGTTGAACGCAAATATATTTTTTTGATATGTCCATAAGTCAACTTTTTGACAGCTTCATTTATTTCTTGCCATTCCCCTTTATTTAAATCTATTGGCTCTTTAAGTTGTATTTTTTGACATGGTCCAAAAGGAATTAATTCATACATCAATTTTGCATCATTATAGTTCATACCTCCACATTGTCCGTCTCGATCATGCATTATTATACAGACATGATTAATAGATAGATTTTGACACATGACACATGTGTAACAAATATTTTTCTCCATATTTTCATTTAAATTGTATATATTTTTTTTAGTGTTTATAAAATCTTCTTCTGAATATGATATTTCTGTTTTTATATTGATTTCTATACCTCTAAAAAGATTTTTAATTTCATCTTTAGTCTCTTTTATTTTTTGATTTATAAAATAGTCTTTTTTTATTCTGTCTATTCCTAAAATATCATTATAAATTTTTGCTTTTTTTGCAAAAGTAGAATAAATTTTTTTCTTTAAAATATTTGAATGTATTTGCTTTAATTTAGGCGATGAAATATAAAATATCACCCCAAAATATTTTTTGTCATTTGTTATATTTATATTTTGGATAATATCTTTTAAGTTATTTATTTTTACATCTATAAAAAAAATGGGATCGGAAAATTGTTCTCCAATCCCTTTATGTTTTGTTTCCATAAAATTATTTAGAAAAGCTGTTTACTATTTTATTAAATTCTTGTTCGTATTTTTTATCTTTATCAGAAGTTGTCGCACATGTTATTATAAATATTACATCTCCTGAAATTATTCCATATTGATACCAAATTGCTTTTTTAGAATATGGCAGGGAATATTTTAGACAAAACATAGGATTATTTTTAATTTCTCCTATTTTATT
Organism: Candidatus Xenobia bacterium; assembly: GCA_045114665.1. Lineage (GTDB taxonomy): Bacteria > Vulcanimicrobiota > CADAWZ01 > CADAWZ01 > CADAWZ01 > CADAWZ01. Next base: position 10,581 of record JBGUKW010000181.1, read on the forward strand.
TTTTATGATTTTAAAATTGCTTATTTTTAATTGTCTTTCTGCATTAGAAGCCTGTACTTTTATATCATTACTGTCATTTTTCCCCATTCTGCGACTATTAAAACTTATATTACATTCTTTATTTGAAAATACATCTGTCCCATCATAAGAAAGTGCTTTGTCTTTTTCATATCCATCTGGAAGTTGTATCTTATAGCCATTTCCCATTTGAATTTGAGTTGCTGCATTTGCTATAGAGAATGTACTTATGACAAATAAAAATAATGTCAATATTTTTATAGTATTTTTTAACAAAATTAACCTCCTGTTATAAAAATTTAAAATTTTAATTCGATATTATTTATTTCTTTCCTTTTATTTTATTTCAGTCGCAATTTTAGAGGATTTTATTTAACTTTGTATAAAAATTTCTAAAATTTTATTTTGAAAAGATGATTTAAATATGTTAGAAAAAGATAAAGATATTGAAAATATTTATGAATATTATGAAGAACAAGAAGATAATGAACAGGAAGAATATTATGAACAAGAAGAGGAATTTACTCAAATTGACAAAGATAAAATGTTTTTCAATATATGTATAACACAGTTGATTGCCTTATTTATTGCCATTATATGGGGATATTTTGGTAAAATTTTTTGGTGGAATACTATATTTTTGGACATGTCACTTATACATAGTATATATATTGTGATTTGTCTTTTTGTTTTTAATACTATTTTTTATATATTTCGAAAACAACTAAAATTTATGAATTATGCTTGGATCATAAAGAAGATTTACATTCCTGTTTTTGGTCAATTTAATATTTGGCAGTGCATAATTTTATCAATACTTTCAGGTTTTTGTGAAGAGGCATTATTTAGAGGTGTTATGTCTGTTTCTTGGGGAATAATTATTTCATCAATAATATTTGGTCTTTTTCATTTGGGAAATAAAAAATTAATTTTTTCAGGAATTTGGATCGCTTTTATAGGTTTTTGTTTTGCTTATGTCTATAAAATTACAGGTAATTTAGGAATTTCTATTGTGGCACACTCTTTAAATAATTTTTTATGTTTTATTGCTGTTAAATTTGTTATAAAAGAAGACAAAATATAAAATATATTTAAAGGATTTTTTTTAATATGATTGAATTAAATTTTTAAAATATATATTATGATTAAAAAGTTCCTTAAATTTTTTGAGAGGTAAATATGATAAAATGTCCCGCCTGTGGATTTGAAAATCAGGATGACTCTGCTTATTGTGAAGATTGTGGGGAAAAGCTATTTATGGCTTCAGACCCGATGGTTGCTTCTGTTATAGGAGATGATGATTTATCTTCAGAAGTTATGGCTACAGTGTCAATAGAAAATATGGTTTTTCCACTTGGAAGAACTTACAATAGTATGGGAAGAAGAAGCCCAGCAGATGGAGTTTATCCTGATGTAGATTTGACAGATTTTGATCACGATTCTTATATATCTCGTCGTCATGCTCAAATTATCAAAGATGGTAATAGTTATTATTTTGAGGATTTGGGTAGTTCAAACGGAAGTTATCTAAATGGAGAGTTTATAACTAAAGGTGCTCGTCAATTATTAAAAAATGGCGATCTTTTAAAACTTGGTAAAACAGAATTAGTTTTTAACCTAAGGTCTTAAATTATTTAATTTTAAGATGGATTTTTAATCCATCTTTTTTTTTATGTATTTTTAAAGGGATATTTCTTTAAATAATGAATTTTGATTTTATAAATATTATTTTAAATTCTGATAAAATTGTTAGTCATAAATAAATATCTTGCTAAATTAAAGTTTTATGAGTTAAAAATTATATTTCAAACTCCAAAACAAAATAAATTTATTTTAGAAATTTGAAATAATATTATAAAAAAATGTTATTGTTTTTTCGACGGAGGCATTTTATATGAAGCTTAAAAGAGCAATTATCGTCGTTGCAGATAGTATGGGTTGTGGTTATATGAATGATTCTGCTGATTATGGAGATGCAGGAGCAGATACATTGGGACATATTGCCGAGACAGTTGGTTTGAATATTCCAAATCTTAGACAGATGGGACTTGCAAATATTCGTCCATTGAAAGGTATTGAACCTGTTGAAAATCCTACAGCTTATTTTGGCAAAATAGCTGAGAGATCAAAAGGAAAAGATACAACAACAGGACATTGGGAGATTGCTGGATTAATTACAGAAAAGCCATTCCCTACATATCCAAATGGTTTTCCAAAAGATCTTATTGAAGAATTTGAAAAACAGACTGGAAAGAAAGTAATAGGTAATTATCCAGCTTCTGGAACAGCTATCATAGCTGATTTAGGTGAAGAACAGATGAAAACTGGATCTTTGATAGTCTATACATCAGCAGACAGTGTTTTTCAGATTGCAGCCCATGAAGAGATTATTCCAATAGAGGATTTATATAAATATTGTGAAATAGCAAGAAAACTATTAAAAGGAGATCATGCTGTAAGCAGAGTTATTGCAAGACCTTTCATTGGCAAACCTGGCAATTTTACAAGAACAGAAAATAGAAGAGATTTCTCTTTAGAACCTCCAACAGATACATTCCTCGATGTTCTTGCAAAGAAAGGATTTTCTGTAATAGGCGTTGGCAAAATTGAAGATATTTTCTGCCATAGAGGGTTGACAGATTCATATCACACTGGAAATAATCATACTGGACTTGAGAAAACAGAAGAATTGTTAAAAGCTGATACTGGTGCAGGTCTCATATTTGTAAATCTTGTTGATTTCGATATGCTCTATGGTCACAGAAGAAATCCAAAAGGCTATGCCGAAGCTATTGAATATATGGACGCCTTTATTCCTCGTCTTATCGAAAATATGAAAGATGATGATGCCTTGATTATAACTGCAGACCATGGATGTGATCCATGCCATACTGGTTCTGATCATACTCGTGAGCATGTTCCACTTCTTTGGTTTATGAAGGGATATAAGGGGGGAAATATAGGTTATCTCGATACTTATGCTGATATTACAGCAACTATTGCAGATATGTTTGATATAAAAACAGGTTTAGCAGGAAAGAGTTTTGCTTCTGTTTTTTCAAAATAAAAATTTTTAAATAAATTATATTCAGTTTCTCAACTGAAAGCCTCCTTTATTTGGAGAGTAAATATTTTTTAGGAGCAACCTTACATGAAGACATTTAGAGATAAGGTAAATGAAAGTGCTGAATTTATAAAATCAAAAATAACAGCACAGCCAGAAATTGGCATGGTTTTGGGATCAGGTCTTGGAGTTCTCGCAGAAGAAGTTGAGGAAAAAATAACAATACCATATAAAGAAATCCCTAATTTCCCTGTTTCTACTGTTGCAGGTCATTCAGGATGTCTTGTTTTTGGAAAAATGGAAGGCAAATATGTTTTGATTCAGAATGGTAGATGGCATTTTTACGAAGGTTATCCAATGTCTGATGTAACATTCTTCATTAGAGTTCTTTTTGAACTTGGAGTTAAGAAACTTTTTGTAACAAATGCAGCTGGTGGAATAAATCCTCTCTTTGTACCAGGAGATTTAATGCTTATTTCTGACCATGTAAATATGATGGGAACAAATCCACTTATTGGTCCAAATGATGAACATTTTGGAACAAGATTCCCAGATTTGAGTAAAGCATATACTCCTGAATATAGACAGATAGCTCTTGAATGTGCTGCTAAACTTGGAAAGAGAATTCATGAAGGTGTTTATATGGGACTTACTGGACCAAGTTATGAAACACAGGCAGAACTCAGAATGTTCCAAAAATGGGGAGTTGATGCTGTTGGAATGTCAACAGTTCCTGAAGTTATAGTTGCAGCCCATTGTGGTATGAAAGTGATAGGAATATCATGTATCACAAATATATTTTCACCTGGAAAGGCAGCAGACCACAAAGAAGTTCTCGAAGCTGCTGAAAAGGTAAAACCATTTTTTAAGAGCCTTACAAAACTTATCGTATCAAAAATTTAGGAGAATATTTTTATGAAACCTTACGATATTATTTTGAAAAAAAGAGATGGCGGAAAACTCTCTAAAGAAGAAATAGACTTTTTTGTCAATGGATTTACAAAAGGGGAAATTCCTGATTATCAAATGAGTGCATTTCTCATGGCTATATTTTTTAAGGGAATGGATGAAGTAGAAACAAGAGATATAACTGTTTCTATGACAGATTCAGGAGATAAAATGGATCTTTCTGATATTGATGGTATTAAAGTTGACAAGCACAGTACAGGCGGAGTAGGGGATACAACGACCCTTTTGATTGGTCCTATTGTAGCTGCTGCTGGTTTGAAATTTGCCAAGATGTCAGGAAGAGGTTTAGGACATACAGGTGGAACTGTTGATAAATTGGAAGCAATCGAGGGCTATAGGACATCTTTGACTGAAAAAGAATTTAAAGATCAAGTCAAAAAGATTGGTCTTGCTGTTATCAGTTCTACAGGTGATATTGCTCCTGCTGATAAGAAGATGTATGCACTTAGAGATGTAACAGCTACTGTTGATTCTATTCCTTTAATTGCTGGTTCTATTATGTCAAAGAAACTTGCTTCTGGTTCAGATGTCATACTTCTTGATGTAAAAGCAGGAAAAGGTGCTTTTATGAAAACAGTTGAAGATGCAAAGAAACTTGCTGAAGCACTCGTTTCAATAGGTAATAGAGCAGGTAAAAAGACAATGGCTGTAATTACAGATATGGATCAGCCTTTAAATACACATATCGGAAATGCTCTTGAAGTAAAAGAAGTTTTTGAGACACTTTCAGGAGAGCATAAAGACAGTGCATTGAGAGAAATTTCTGTTTATCTTTCTGCCAATTTGATAATGATGGCAGGACTTGCCGAGAATTTAGATAAGGCTATTGAAATAGCAAATGACATGATTGACAGCGGAAAGGCTAAAGAGAAGATGAGAGAACTTCTTGAATGTCAAGCAGGTTCTGCTAAGGCTCTTGATGATCCAGGTCTTTTACCAAAAGCTCCTGTGGTCATGCCCGTAAGTCTTGATGTTGATGGTTGGATTAAAGAGATAGATGTTCTTGAGCTTGGTATAACTGCAAGAGATCTTGGGGCTGGAAGAATTAAAAAAGAAGATTCCATAGATCCTGCTGTAGGAATAGTTATGAATAAGAGAGTTGGAGATAAAGTTTCAAAGGGTGAGACTATTGCTTATATTCATGCTTCTTCTGAAGATTCTGCAAAGGAAGCTATCGAGAGACTTAAAAAATCATTGACAATTTCTGAAACAGAAGTTGAACATGAACCTCTTATTTTGGGAAAAGTAGAGTAAATAAATACTTTATCATCCTAAATAAAATTTAGGAGTGAATTTTTCCGATAAATAAAAAAAGTAGTTTGCGAAAATTTTTTTGCAAACTACTTTTTTTATAATTTCAAAAATTATAGTGTTCCTTTTTTGTTGAATGTTCTGATACATCTTGTGCAGAGATGCATTGTTTTTTTAGCACCAGAATCCATTGTAAGAGTAACTTTTTGAATGTTTGGAAGCCAGCGTCTTCTTGTTTTTCTGTGTGAATGGCTGACATTATTTCCGCTCATTGGACCTTTTTTGCAATGTTCACATATTGCTGACATTTTTTTTCTCCTTCTACTCAATACCATATTTATGGTAATGTTTTAACTCATTTGACATACTCCCCATAAATAAATTTAGGGGATTCTGGGATATTAACGAACCTTGCCTCTATTTTAAATTAGAGGTCTTAC
>JBGUKW010000182.1:0-3227 GCA_045114665.1 Candidatus Xenobia bacterium
TACTGGATTACGCTATTCTCGTGCGCCTCCGGGGACTCGAACCCCGGACACCCTGATTAAGAGTCAGGTGCTCTACCAACTGAGCTAAAGACCCTCTTACCAAAAAAAATAGGTCGTGCAGGACTCGAACCTGTGACACCCTGATTAAAAGTCAGGTGCTCTAGCCAACTGAGCTAACGACCCATGTAAAAACTTTATTTATTTTGTCAAGGGTGAATGGTGGGACTTGAACCCACAGCCTCTGGTTCCACAGACCAGCGCTCTAACCAATTGAGCTACACTCACCATCTTTATGGCGCGGCTAGAGGGGATCGAACCCCCGACCCACTGCTTAGAAGGCAGTTGCTCTAATCCGCTGAGCTATAGCCGCATTGATTCAGGCTTTTAAGACTGAAGTCGGGGTGAGAGGATTCGAACCTCCGACCCCCTGGTCCCAAACCAGATGCGCTAGCCAAGCTGCGCTACACCCCGAAACTTATCTGCCGTATCCTGTATCGGTTTGCTTCCTTGACAGTGAGGACATTATACAACGGTATTTTCATTTTGTCAAGAGTTTTTTTAATTTTTTTTTATTTTTTTTTTGATACGGCGGATTTAAAGCCTATTTAGGAATACTTGTCCAACCTTGACGACCATCAATTTTTACTGTTGATTCATCAAGTGGTGAATTTTTCTGTATAAATTTATGAAGAGTATCTCTTAATTCAAATTCTGTAACCTGTTTATTTGTTGCAGCATGCATTCCTGGAAATTCATTGCTATCTGATACCAAATAATCAATAGAAGCGACACTATAAGTCTTTCCTGACTCAATAGGCTGCCCCCCTACAGTTACATTACTAACTCTATGACCTACAGGTTGACTTGGATCAAATGTAGCTCTTAAACCTGCAAACTGAATTATATTTGTTGAACCCTTTACAGGAATTGTCTCTGCGTTTCCAGCACTTTCTTCAAGTACAGTCATGATTTGGGAACCAGTCATGTCAACAGTTACAATTTGGTTGTCATAAGGAAGTAAATTAAAGACATCACCAAATTTTATTTCGCCTTTGTCTATGGCTTTCTTCATGGCTCCTGTATTCAAAAAGGCAATATCTGCACCTGTTGCATCAATCATTGCATCTGTAACTATATTTCCTGCTGTTGACTCTGGAGTAAATTTATCTCTTGTTATTCCGACAGTACTTGAACCAACAGGTTGTCCCATTATGTCATCTACTTTTTTAGCAATAGGAGCAAGTTCCTGATCAAATTGGGCATTTGGTTTTACATGTTCTGAATCTATAGTATGTAATTTATGTTCAAAAGATGTTACTTGTTTTTGTTCTCTGTCAACAACTAAATCAAGTTGTCCCAAAGTTTTTGCATGTGGTCCTGCTTTTGTTATAATTGTTTTTCCAACAACTATAGGTTCATCCAATTTTTCATGGTCATGACCGCCAATTATTACATCAAGCTCTGGAACTGCTTCTGCTATTTTTTGGTCTTCACCTGTTGCACAGTGTGAGAGAAGCACAAGAACTTCTGCACCTTGTTTCTTTAGTTCAGGAATAGATTTTTTAATACTATCTGCTGTATCTGCAAATACTACCCCTTCAGTATTGCTCTTAGCACCAAGTTCTGGGGTATCCTGTGTTGTTACACCGATAAGTCCAACTTTTACGCCATTTACAACTTTTATTGTATGTGGAGCAACACCTGGCATTACTTCACCTGTTTCACTTGCGAGAACATTTGCTCCCAAAACATCAAATGTAGCTTGCTGGGCCAATTGTGTCAACTGGTCTCTTCCCCAATCAAACTCATGATTTCCTACTGCAGCTGCGTCATATCCCAATTTTCCCATGAGATCTACGACTGTAACACCTTTGTCCATTCCACCAGGATATGTTCCCTGAGCCCAATCACCTGCATCTAAAACAAGTGTACCATCATTTTTATTTTCGTCTATTGCTGTTTTGAGCATTGACATTCCGCCCTGCTCAACATCAGGTCTTCCCCACATTGGACTTGAGAATATAGCACCATGAAGATCATCTGTAAAAAGCAATCTTATTGTAGTACCAGCGGTAGAAGGAACCATTGATCCTGCTGTCTGGATACTTGTACTAAGTGCCATATCTGCAACATCTGAAGCTGTTGGTGTAGCCTCGACTTCACCACTTGCTTTTACAGCTTGTGTAGCAGCAAAATTTCTCAATTTTTCTGCATTCAAATCTTTTGAAGGCTTTCCAGAAGAGAGGTCTGCACTCTCTCTGATCTCCTGTTGTGGAGTTTCTGGAGTTTTAACAGCTTCTGTCTTTGCTGTCTGAGGAGCATTTACTTGCTGTATGCTGTCTGTTGAAAACATACGCATGCTTGGATTTATTGTATTCATAAGATGAAAATTCCAATCTTTAATTTTTTCATATCAATAAATATTATACATTAATATTAAAGTTAATTCAAGATAATCTTATTTACTAAAATGTTAATTTTTTTATTAAAATGAATAAGACATGATGCTGAGAAAAAATGAAATAGTTTGTTTTATCTTTCACGCATTGGCTTACATATCAATTTATTATTTCTTGCCTCTTTATTTATAGTTCCAGATGCATCTTGATAAATTTCTGGAATAAAAAAATATTTTGTGTTGTGATTTACCTCAGGTAAATAATCAAAATCATCATACCCTGAATTGTCAAAATTAAAGTTTTCCACTTTAATTTCACCTCCAATTTTTTTAAATATTCAAAGAGCACTCTTTGTTGATGTGATTATTTTACTACAAGAAAATAAATTTGTCTTTATAAAATGGTTGCCAAAAAAATTGCCAGTTTTTTTATTTTTATAGCAACTTTCATAAATAATAAGAAAAATAAAATATAAATTTACAACACTTACAAAATATGCTATAATACAATTTGTATATTATACACAAAAAAAATTAAAAAAGGAGTTCAATTATGTATAATTTTTATTACACATTTGCCTGTTTTATAAGATTATTAATTAAAAGTTGTAAAGGCCAAAAAAGCAATGTTGACATTATGACAGATTTCTTTAATGAATATTTTAAAGAACCTACCAAAAAAGATTTTGAAAAAAATGTAGCAGTTTTGAATAAATGTGTTGTTAGTAAAATTATGAATTATCATAGAAGCCTTCCCAAAGCTATAGTAAATATACTGCTCGATGATAATTATGAAGAAAAAATAAAATCGACTATAGATAAATTTATT
>JBGUKW010000183.1:0-2479 GCA_045114665.1 Candidatus Xenobia bacterium
AATATCAAGAGCAACTAAATTGAATATTTCAGAAATAGAATCCTTAGCTTCTTCTTTATCGTTAAATTGTTAACTTGTAAAAACTAATTTGTTCATTTAAATTTAATTATTTAATAGCCGAAAAAAAACTTCAGCTAAAATCTTAGCTGGAGTTTTTTTCTACTAAATTTTATATTTAAGAGCTGATACATCAATTTCACCTGACATCAAACGAGGTAACAAAGTATCTCGAAGCTCGGCAAGTTGTTTGTTTTGACTCAGATTTACTTCATAATAATTCATAATTCGTCCTGTAATATTCTCGAAATCTTCAATAATATTATTTTTAGGAATTAAAATTTTAATATTATTAATGTCTCCTTGAGTTATTAAAGGTTGAGTTGTTCCACGATTTAAGTTATTATAATTTATTTTTTTTAAGATTTGATAAACATATTCATAAAATTTACTTTTTATAACGAGTGTATTATCAGATGCCCAACAAGAAAAATTAACTCTTTGAACAATTCCATGCGTTCCAACACGACCTATTACAATAATTTTTTCATTATAATTTAATTTATTCGTAAATCCAATAATAGATGAAGCTCCTAATATAGGTATATTCATCTCACTTGTATATTTGATTATTTTTTTTGTAGGTCTTTTTCCTGTTTTTATTTCTGCAATATCACCTAAAGATTTTGCCTCCCAACCCTCTGGGATTTCTTTTTGCAATTCTTCATTCCAAATCATCTTTCCGCCTGATGATTTATAAGGCTGTCTTTCCTCATTTGAAAATTCAAAATCAACAAACCAATTTTTATAAATTGCCTGTGCCTGTTCTTGTAAATTCTCATTTGAATCTAAGCAACACATTTATAATAATTACAAAAGGGGCGTTAATGTCTTTCTCTTGAAACATGATATAAAAAATAACATACACATAAGGAGAAATGACATGAAGGAAGAACTGATAATGAAAGTTATGCAACAAATGTTGCCTTATCTTGACAATGCCCAGCTACAACAATTAAAGCAAGTGATGGATCAAACTCTTTTTGATTATGAAGTTACTGCCACAGAAACAAAAATTGAAGAAGACGACAACGACAAACTTTTAGCCCTTTTTATTGCTTCTAAAAAAATCGAAGGCTGTTCTGACAAAACTTTAAAATATTACAAAGCCACAATTCACAGCGTTATAACTTCTCTTGGAAAAAATGTAAGACACATTCTCACAGAAGATTTGAGAACATATCTTATTGAATATCAAAATAAAAGTCAGTCAAGCCGTGTTACAATCGACAATATCCGCAGAATTCTATCAAGTTTTTTTTCATGGCTTGAAGATGAAGATTATATAATTAAAAGTCCTGTTCGTCGTATCCACAAAGTCAAAACAGCAAGTAACATCAAAGAAACATATTCTGATGAAGACTTAGAAAGAATGCGTGATAATTGCAAAGAATTGCGAGATTTGGCGATAATAGACATGTTGGCTTCAACAGGAATGCGTATTGGTGAAATGGTACTTTTGAATAGAGATGACATCAATTTTTCAGAGAGAGAATGTATTGTTTTTGGCAAGGGAAATAAGGAAAGAATTGTTTATTTTGATGCAAGGGCAAAATTACATTTGCAAGAATATCTATATAATAGGCATGACGATAATCCTGCACTTTTTGTTAGTTTAAAAGCTCCACACAATAGAATAAATATTGGCGGAATTGAACATAGACTTAGAGAGATTGGAAAACGGCTAAATATTCCAAAGGTACACCCTCATAAGTTTAGACGGACTTTAGCTACAATGGCGATTGATAAAGGAATGCCTATAGAGCAGTTACAGAAACTTCTCGGACATCAGAGAATAGATACTACATTACAATATGCAATGGTAAAACAAAGTAATGTAAAACTGGCTCATAAAAAATATATAGGTTAAGGTTGTAAACTTATGGGAGAATGGAAAAAAGTTAAAATAGAGGATTTAGGAACAGTTGTAGGTGGTTCTACTCCTTCAACAAGGAATCCTAAAAATTATGAAGGAGGAACTATTGCTTGGATTACTCCTAAAGATTTATCTGTTTTATCTGGTCGATTTATTTCTCATGGAGAGCGTGATATAACTGAAATTGGATTAAAAAGTTGTTCAACAAAGTTAATGCCTGCCCATACAGTGTTATTTTCATCAAGAGCTCCTATTGGGTATGTTGCAATTGCCGAGCAAGAACTCTGCACAAATCAAGGATTTAAAAGTATTATTCCTAATAGTGACACTGATTTTATGTTTTTGTATTATCTTTTAAAATATAATAAAAATAATATAGAACATCTTGGAAGTGGTACTACATTTAAAGAAGTATCAGGTTCAACTATGAAAAAAATAGAAGTTAAAGTTCCTGATTTAGAAACACAAAAGAAAATAGCAAAAATTTTATCTTCGATTGATGACAAAATAGAACTTAATCAGAAAATAAATGAGAATTTGACTTAA
>JBGUKW010000184.1:0-6567 GCA_045114665.1 Candidatus Xenobia bacterium
AAGATATTTACCAACCTTAGTTTTATACATACCTCTGTGTATTCGCTTACCGCTGAACTGATATTCTTTAGGATTATCAATATTACATATGTTACGTTTTTAATATGAGTTTTTCGAAGAGAGGATAACGAACTCGTTATGCTGAAAAGTTTTTTGGTAAGTCATCGCTTACCATTAAAGTTGTCAATCTGAATTGTTTTGTTGTTTTATCATATAGAACAAGAGGATTTCCATCTTCACATAAATAAGGTCTGATTCTGTGTAATGTATTTGTCTGCCATTCTATGATATTTTTTATTGGGATAATGATATCTTCTTTCTTTTCATTTAACTTATAAAGATTCTTCATAACAAATTGCAGTTTTTCTTCTTCTTCATCCCCATAATTATCCGTTACCTTATTTACATTACCTATAATCTTGATTTTTGCTCCATCTTTTAAATCTTTTCCAAACTTCTGGTATTCCTTACAGAAACAACATACATCAACACTACCACTTTTATCTTCACAAGTAAAAAAAGCTAATTTTTCGCCATCTGATTTTCTTCCAACGATTTTTAAATCAGAAATGATACCACAAATTTTTTGACCTTTTCCTTTATCAAGATATTCAATCGGAGTACACATAACATCCGCAGGAGAAGGAAGACTGTCCAACGGATTCTTAGAAAAATAATCGCCAAGATAGTATTTTTCATCATTCAATATTTCTTCCTCAGATAATTTATTAACAGGAATGTGGTAAGCATCAAATTGAGATAGCCCCTTTTGTTCATTTTTTTGAATGTTTTTGTTGATATCAATAAGTTCTTCTATCACATCATCACTTAAAAGATTACTTCTTTGCGGATATATGCTGTCCAAACAACCACTATGTATTAAAGGTTTTAAAACCTTTTTTGTTAAAATTGTACGTTTTATAAAATCACGAAAATCTTTAAAAGGACCATTTAATCGTCTTTCTTCTATTATAGGAGTTAAATCTGTTTTTTCGGACAATCCACGGATTCCATAGAAACTGTATCTCACATTCTCTCCTTCCACACAAAATGTGACATCTGAATGATTAATGTCCGGTTTTAATATATCGTAATTAACCATTTTTAAATCATTTCTTAAGTTCCTAATTTTACCGTTCAGTTCTTTTGTATTTAAACAATCAAGATAGGCACCAGTATATTCTCTTGGATAATAATATTTTAACCATGCAGTCTGATAAGAGACGATAGCATATGCTGTTGCATGTGATTTATTAAACGCATATTTAGAAAAATCGACTAAATTTTCCCAATAATCTTCTGCCTTTTTTTTGTCTGAACCACGTTCAGTAAGACCGTTAATAAAATCATCTTTAAATTCAAGAAATTTTTCTACTTTCTTTTTACTCATATATCTTCTTACAATGTCTGCTTTTCCCAAGCTAAAGCCCGCAAAACGATGAAAGATTTCCATAATCTGTTCCTGATATACAGGAAATCCATATGTAACATCTAAAACATCTCCCATTTCCGAAATAGGATAAGAAGGTTCTTTTTCTCCGTTTTTTACTGCAATGATTTCTGGTATAAATTGCATTGGTCCCGGCCGATAAGCTGCTATGATTAAAATGATGTCTTCAAAACTGGATGGTTTAAAATCTTTATTTACGGATTTCATTCCGGGTGACTCAACTTGAAAAATGCCATTTGTATAACCAGAAGCATACTGATTTATCACATTTTGGTCATCAAAATCAATCTTACTCATGTCAATGCTTTTCCCTACATTTTTTTGAATGGAACGTAATGTTTGTGTAATAATGCCAAGATTTTTTAACCCGAGAAAATCCATTTTTAGCAAGCCGCATTCCTCTACTAATTCTTTAGAAAATTGACTAACAATGTTTTTTCCATCATTACACATTAAAGGAATGTAATCAGATACAGGATGACAATCTGCAATAACAACACCTGCAGCGTGCATACCATAATCAATAAAGGTTCCTTCAATGAATTCAGCCATTGTTAAAATAGCGATTGCATCTTTATTTTCACGATATTTATATTTTAATCCATGATTAATACTTTCTACCCCATTTTCATCACAAACAATTTCGTCATCTAACAGATTGGAAAGGGAAATGTTTAATTCGTTAGGCAAATCTTTGCATATTTTATCGGCAAGAGCAGAAAAAGCCATATTATCGTTTTTCTTCTCCAACCCATAAATACGGGCAACATTACGGATTGATTTTTTTGCTCCTAACAAACCAAAGGTTACAATCATGCATACGGCTTCGTCTCCATATTTATAACGAACATAATCAATAACTTTTTCTCTGATTTCCGGAGAAAAATCGCTATCAATATCAGGCATACTTACACGTTCTACATTAAGAAAACGTTCAAACAAAAGATTGTATTTGATAGGGTCTACATCTGTAATATCAATCAAATAACAGACTAAAGAACCTGCCGCAGAACCTCTTCCAGGGCCTATGCCTTCTCCTACCCCATTCGTATTTTCCACGAGTTTTTCTAAATATTTTATATCATAAGGAGCTTTTTTGTACTCCTCCTCGTATTTAGAAAAATCAATTTTTCCAATCAATTTTCCATATTGAAGATAATCTGCTGTTATTAGATGGTAATCTGCATATCCCATTTTTATAATAACATCCAGTTCATATTGTAAACGTTCTTCATAAACAGAATTCCAATCACTTACCTTTTTCTTTCCTTTTTGACACATTGCGCGTAAACATTCTCCGGCATCTAAATCTTTATCATATACTGGATAGTGGTCGGAATTGTTTAAAGACACATTGCAGCGTTCACCGATTTTATTGCAATTTTCAACTGCAACAGAAAGGATTTCTTCAGGAAACAGTTGTCTGAGAAAATTAACAAGTTCTTTTTCACTTTTGATATATAACTCCTTATCCTCTTTTGAGTATGGGGTAAATTTATTGTATCGCATAGCACGGATATACTCCCGTCCCTTACATTCAATTTCTGTATTCGATACCATGTGAGCATCATTAGTGATAATGATTGGAGTTTTTGTCTCTGTAAAAAGGTCTAAAGCCTTTGGCATGAGTATTTTTTCATTTTGCCAACCATGATATTGCAATTCTCCGTAAAAATTATCTTCCCCAAAAATCTGTTTTAATTGGAGCAAACAATCTTTTGCATGATGATAAGCCTCATATTCAGACATTTTTTCTGCTTCTAAACTTTCAATCTGAGTATCATATTCATTTATTTTATTAAAAACAGCATCATATTTTTTTATGGACTTCTTTTTATTTCGTAATATTTCATCCAATCTTTCTTTTTCTTTTTTCTTTATCTCATATTGTTCCTTCGCATTTTCAATAAGAAATTTTTTGGCTTCATATGCTTTTTTTGCTTCTTCATATCCATCATCATTTTCAGAAAAGGTTTCAAACACTTTTTTTTCTTTATTCATTTTTTTATCTTTATTTTTTTTATGGACACTGATATCAGCTCGTAAAAACTGTATCTGTTGTTCCAGTTCAGAAATTTGAAAAAGAATTTCTTCGAAATCCACATCTTCGGGAATGGGGTGTGCTTTCTCATATTTTTCACGCAACCCCATAATATGTTTTATTTTTTTATCAACAGCTTCGTTGGCATTTAAAGTTTTACAGATAACTCCCCCAACGCAAGCGGAAGAAGCAATCACTTCCCCATGACCAAGACTGCCCTCTCCAAAATATTTTTTTAACATATCCCATGAAGATATGGGCGTATCATAAGCATCTACATGGTGAAAAGATTCTGACACAAGTTTTATGATAGCTTTATATCCCTGTTCAGAAACAGGAAATAAACACATATGCGCCCTTTTATCTCCAACATAAGTTTCCACCCCAGGGATTGCTTTTAATCCATATTTTTTGCAACTTTCTAAAAAAGCATAAACAGATGTCATCACTCCATGTTCAGTCAGGCCTAACGTGGTATAGCCAAGTTCTTTGGCTCTTCGACACATATCATCCATTTTTGCAATAGAATCAAAACGAGAGTTTTCTGTATGAAAATGTAACATAGTATTTAGCAAAGCAACCACCTCAAATTTCTTTTGTTTTTAATATGAGTTTTTTGGTAACATTGAAACATTTTTTGTGAAAATATCTATGATGTTTGATTTTCTGTTTTTTAATTTTGAAGAAAGAGTTGCAATTTCTAATGCATCCTGTTCACTAATGATATAGACTTCTTTTTTTGCCCTCGTAACGGCTGTAAATAATAAATTATTATCCAGCATTCCAATTACAGTTTTTGGGAGAACAATGATACAAACCGGAAATTCACTTCCCTGTGATTTATGGATAGTTATCGCATACGCTAAAGACAAATCAGATGCATCTTTGTGTAATACAGATACATCTTCTTTATTCACACATAAATCAATCGCATTATCAGCGAAACCGGTTATTTTTCCAATATCTCCGTTATAATATTCCTGTTCATAATTTGTTTTAGTAAAAATTACCTTGTCGTTCATATGAAATTTAGCACGACCAAAGCGAAGACCTTCTTCTGTGGATGGATTTAATTCTTGCTGTAATACATGGTTTAGCGAAAAAACACCACCATTTCTTTTTTTCACAGGGGATAAGACCTGCAAATCATATGGATTATCCTTTTTATAATATTTTTTACTAATATCTTTTACAATTTGTGCTATTTCTCCACTATCCTGTACGCGAATGATATGAAAATCATCACGTTCCTCGAAATCAATTTCTTTTCTTTTTATTTTTTTTACATTTTCTATGATTCCGGATTCTCCATTTTGCCTATATACAGAATCCAAAATATATTTTTCGATAATAGGAATATGTAAAAAATCATACAATATATTCCCCGGTCCAACGCTGGGCAGTTGGTCCGCATCCCCAAAAAGTAACAAAGTAGAACCATTCTTTATAGCATCCAAGAGCATGAAAGTCAAATCAGTATCCATCATAGAAACCTCATCAACAATAATAAAATTTGCATCTAACGGATTATTTCGATTTTTTTCCGGATATGGGTCATTTTCAAAAGGACGATATTCCAGCCCTTTATTGACGGTATATGCAGGATGAGAAGTAGCTTCTTTCATTCGTTGTGAAGCCCGTCCTGTTGGAGATAATAAAAGAACCTCTTCATTAGGAAACATATGGTTAATAAGTCGGATAAAACCTTTTATTGTAGTTGTTTTTCCAGTCCCCGGCCCCCCGGTGATGATTTTTACACCACTGCTTTTTAATGCAGAAAAAGCTTTTTTTTGAGATTCTCCATACACAATCTTGTTTTTTTCTTCTATAACATGGATAAAATCTTCATCAAAAGGTAATCTTTTTCTACTATTATGTAAGCGTTCTATACTTATTACAATCTGTCGTTCTTTTTCCAATAAATCCTGTTTTGTAATACATACCTTGTCATTTTTTTTATAAAGGATTATCTTATCCATTTTTTTTAAAAAAACGGTATAATATAGAGGGGAAAGATGTTCTTGATAAATAGATTTTGTTTCAATCCTATAAATTCTTTTCATAAAATCTTCAAAAACATCATAGGTGTTTCCAACCCCTATCATTTCATCAAAAGCTGTGTAAATAATAGACCGGACTCTGTTATCATTTATCAAAGGTAATCCCGCTTTTTTTGCAAGCGCATCACAAAGATAAAAATCCATATCCGCTTTATAGCCTATATAAGGATTTCTTTTCAAAGTTTGAATTGTATTTTCGGCAAAGGCTGAAAATAATTTATCAACATTTTCAAAATCACCACCAACCGTTTTTACATATTGATAAATATCCTGTTGCATACTGTTTGCCTTTAATTGAACAATCATATTATGAACACGAGACTGTGTTATTCCTTTTACGTTATTCAAAATTAGTGCTTCTGCATCTTTATTTTTTCGAACAAAATCCAATATATTAGGGCCCGTATAATCAATAATGTTTTCAGCGATAACATCTCCAATTCCGTAAAAGGCAGACGATTTTAAATATTCAATAATATCTTTTTTATTTTCCGCAGAGAAGTCAATTCTATCTACGGTTAAATATTTCTTTCCATTTTTCATTGTATTCCATTGCCCTGATACGATAATCGGAAGTCCTTTGTTAACGGGAGGTATGGAGCCAAAACAATTTATACTCCCATATGGATTCCTATAAGGGACATTTTGGGTTGACTGTATAGTAAAAGCACATTCACCTGTTTTTTTATCCCGAAAAAAAGTAGAACCATATGTCCCTGCGATGGTTATTTGCATAAAATCACTCCCTTTTAACCTTTGTATATTTAATATGATAGAAAAAAGAATTTTGGACGAAAAAAAAACAGTCCCTTTTTGAGAGACTGTTTTTTTCTGAAAGACTAAAATGTCATCACCCATTTTTTCAATGTTGTAGAATAGCTGATATTTTCGTCGCCCGTACTTTGTGTTTTATCTAATAAAATATACTCATATCCTAATCTTGAATCGAAAATTATGTATAAATGTGCCGTTTTTTTTGCATATGTAGCACTTTTAAACATTCCGAGACATTCTTC
>JBGUKW010000185.1:0-2170 GCA_045114665.1 Candidatus Xenobia bacterium
GCCATGTCCAGCTGAAAGAACGAATCTATCTCTGTTTATCCAGTCTGGTTCTTCTGGGTTAAATAAAAGATAATCACTCCAGAGAACTGATGTAATATCTGCAGTTCCCAAAGGCATACCAGGATGTCCAGATTTTGCTTTTTGAACAGTATCTGCACATAGCATTCTCAATGTTGATGATAATAAATCCATAATTACCCCTTTTTCTTATATTTTTAGTTATTTTTTGAAATTTCTTTTTTATACTTGTTAAATCCTTTGAATATGCTATAATTTAATTATATTATAAATATATAAATATAAAGTTTCCAAAAGATAAAAAGTAAGAATCATGAAAAAAGTAAAAAATAAAAAGAACAAAAAAAATAAACTTGTAAATATTACAAGACAAAAAGAATTACAAAGCATAGAAAAAATAGAACAAACTGCAAAAAAAATGGATAAAAAAAATGATTCAAACAAATTTCTTGATAAACTTGAATCATTTATGGATAAACCAATATATCCTATTTTACTCTTATTTTTTGCGGGAGTTCTTATAAGATTTTATGTGGCATATTTTCAAAAAAATATATTTTTATATACTGATGAAATTTTACTACTTGAAGCCTCTAGATCATTAGCTTCTTTAAGTCAAATAGAGGTTCGTTCTGTCCTATATCCATTTCATCATATTTTATATCCATTGATTATAGCACCTGCAAATATTTTTTCTAATGGAATTGTTGTATATGCTTTTATAAAATTTATAAATGCGATTTTGATGAATTCTGCAATTTTTCCAGTTTGGCTAATATCACGAAAAATAGCACCTAAAAATGCAGTTTTAATCTCATTTTTATCTATTTTTATTCCAGATTTATGCTTTACTTGTAGTGTCTTAGCAGAAAATCTTGTATATCCACTTGCAATGTGGTTTTTATATTTTTCCTATAATTATTTAATAGATGAGAATAATAAGAAATGGCTTTATATCTCTGCTATTACTGGGTTACTTTTATTTTTTACAAAGGCATCGAGTTTTTATTTTCTCGTTGGATTTTTGTTATTTGCTTTTGTAAGATATTTTATTAAATCAAATAAAAAAAATAGGGTTATATCCTTAATTTCTCTTTTTGTCTTGATTCTTTTATTTGCTTTTATTTCTCCTCATATATTCAGAGGATATGTAATAACTTTTGAGTATTTCAAAGATCCAAATAGAATTTGGACAATGTTGCGTTATTCTTTTTATTTTCTTGGGTATATATCAGCAGGTTTTGGTATAGTTCTTTTAGTGATTCCTATTTTATTTAGAAATTATCTCTCTGAAGATGGTAAAAAATTTTTGTCTATGATTTTATTTATTTTGGGTACAGCTATTTTTACTGTAACTTTTATGGTTTCAATGTATGAAGATTATCCATCTTCATCAATGACACCTCATTTGAGATATTTCTTTCCACTTGTAATACCATTTATTTTACTTGTATTTTCTATTGATTTTGAACAGATAAAATATAAAGTTACAAATATACAAAAAATAATTACTGTATGTTTCATCGTTTTTATACAAATTTGTATAGGGCGTTTTCCAGAGGGGAATTATACGGCATTTATGGATATTGCATATTTGAGAGATTCGTTACTTTGTCCATTTTTGAATTATTCTTTGGGAATTATAAAAATGAAAGGTAGTCTTTTTGATATTTTGAAAATATTAATTTTAGTTATTACAATAATTTTTGCAGTTCAAATTTTTAAATCTCATTTAAAGCAGATGAAAACTTTTGCAATATCACTTTTTATTGCTTTTTGTTTGATAAATAATTATTTATCATATAAATCAGCATTTGCAGTAACTGTTCCTGATGCAGATATGTTAAAATCACAGGTATGTCTTTTAAATGAAAGTTTAAAAGGTTCTAAAGTTCTTTTGATAGGAAAATATTCTGCAAGTGAGAAAATTTTTGATACATATACAAAGTTGAAATATTACTATACTACTTCTTATATGTATAATAAAGCAATGAAAAATAACTATAAAACTGATGTTAAATTACCATTAATTAGTATGCAGTGGAGTCCAGAACACGATCCTGAAAAAGCAAAGGCTTCCAGATGGGCAAGTCCAAATGTCGGAATTGATGTCTATGATCCTTATTATACAGCTCCTGATATAAACTATATA
>JBGUKW010000186.1:0-7469 GCA_045114665.1 Candidatus Xenobia bacterium
TACTCAACAAGCTCCAACAGTAGCAAAGTCAGAAACAACTCCTGACATTATGCCACAAGATAGTGCTGAATTTTTATCATCTCTAAAAAATGATGCACAAGATGGCAAGGTAAAGCTCATCATCAATGCAGATTCAGCAGAAAAACTCGAAAATATTAAAACACAACTTTCACAAAAAAATTCTGGTGGTAAAATAACAGCGGATCTTCCACTCATCAATGGAATAGCAGTCGAAGTTCCAGAAGAAAAACTTGGAATCCTTCCACAACTCAATCTTGGAACAGATGTAAACATTTGGAAAGATGGAAGAATATCCATTCCTGATCCAATCATCGAGCAGGCAAATACAAGAATGGATGTCGCTCCTGTAACATTGGGAGTTGACAAACTTTGGGAAGCAGGTTTAACAGGAAAAGGTACCACAATCTGTGTTATCGACACTGGCATTGCTCAACACCCTGACTACAAAGACAGAATCATTGGATTTAAAGATTTTGTCAATGGCAGGACAGAAGCCTATGATGACCAAGGACATGGAACACACTGTACAGGAATCTGTGCAGGCGATGGCACAAGTAGTAATGGCAAATACAAAGGTGTTGCTCCAGAAGCAAATGTCGTTGGTGTAAAAGTTCTAAATAAAAACGGTTCAGGTAGCTTCTCAGATATCATCAAAGGTATCCAGTGGGCAATCGAAAACAAAGAAAAATATAACATTGATGTCATAAGTATGTCATTAGGTGGACCTGTAACACAATCTTCAAAAACAGACCCAGTTTCTTTAGCAGCAGAAAAAGCAACTGCAGCAGGAATCATCACTGTAGTAGCTGCAGGAAATGAAGGTCCAAATCCAAAGACAATCGGAACACCTGGTAACGCTGACAATGTAATCACAATTGGTGCTATGGACGATAAAGGAACAGTATCAAGAGAAGATGACACACTTGCATGGTTCTCAAGCGTAGGTCCAACCAAAATTGATAACAAAATAAAACCAGATATTTTAGCTCCTGGTGTAAACATCACAGCAGCTTCACATATCGGTTCAGGCTATGTAAGCATGTCTGGAACATCAATGGCAACTCCTTTTGCAGCTGGAGTAATGGCAATAGCAGCACAGGCAAAACCTGGAATTGACCCAACAGAACTCAAAGATGTAGCAAAAGGTTGTGCAACACCACTTCAAACAAAACCCTACACAGAAAATCAGCAGGGCAAAGGTGTATTAGAACCAATAGCACTTATCAATACTATTGCTCCTGAAATTGAAATCAAAGCATAAAATGTAAAATTTTTTCAAAAAAATGGGGTGTGAGAAATATTTTTTCACACCCCATTTAATATTTAAAGAAAGAAGAAATAAAGATGGACATAAACATTATTAAACAAAAAATTGAGATGGTACCTTCTCTATTAAATGAATTTGGAATTGACATGTGGCTTACATTTGTGAGAGAAACAGATGTAATGAAAGACCCTGCTATGGATATGATAACAGACAGAGGTGTAACTTGGCAGACAGCTTTTATTTTCACTGCAAAAGGTGAAAAATATCTTATTTTGGGAAGTCTTGACAAAGATAATATGCTTGCCTCAACTCTCTATTCTGAAGAAGAAATAAAAACTTATGTTGGTTCGATAAGAGATGAACTAAAATCAACTATTGAAAAAATAGCCCCAAAATCAATAGCAATAAATAAATCTGCTGATGACATAATGAGTGATGGTCTTACATGTGGGATGTATGAGACACTATGTGAAATTTTAAAAGATACTCCTTATACTGAAAGATTTGTACCAGCTGATCCTATTATAAGTGCATTGAGAAGCAGAAAAACTTCTGTTGAAATAAAAAAAATTCAAAAAGCTGTTGATATAACAGAAGAAATATATGACAAGATAACAAAAAATATCTGTGCAGGAATGACAGAAAATGATGTTGCCAATATTGTAAGAGATGAAACAAGAGCAAGAGGCTTGACATCTGCTTGGGATTCTGCACATTGCCCTGGAATATTTGCAGGAGCTGAATCTGCAGAAGCACATGCTGCTCCGTCTGACAGAATTATAGAAAAAGGAATGGTCGTACATGCAGATTTTGGAGTAAAATTTGAAGGCTATTGTTCGGACTTACAGAGAACTTGGTACATAATGAAAGATGATGAGACAGATGCTCCAGATATTGTAAAAAGAGCATTTTTAGCTCTTGATGACTCAATACAATCTTCATTTAAGGCAATAAAGCCAGGGGTTGAGGGAAGAGTAATTGATCAAATTTCAAGAGACAGACTAAAAGCACATGGTTTTGAAGAGTATCCACACGCACTTGGTCATCAAGTTGGAAGATCGACCCATGACGGTGCAGCTCTTTTGTGTCCTGAGTGGGAAAGATATGGTCAAAGACCTTATATGAAACTTGAGGAGGGACAAGTATTTACACTTGAGCCAAGAATCACATTAAAAGAGTATGGTGCAGTTACAATGGAAGAAATGATAAAAATAACTGCAGATGGTGCTATTTTCCTTTCTCGCCCACAGAGAAAATTATATTTAATCAAGAGATAAAAAATGTAATGGGCTTGTTGGTAAGCTCCAATTAGCCAATTTTGTGTGGTACAAGTCAATGAACATAATAGAACGAAGCGGAGTTTGAAGTGAATGACTTGCCAAAAATTGGCATAGATAGACAATCAACAAATTAAATAAGTAAAAATTGAGTTTGCCAACAAGCTATGTAAAGAGGAACAAACATGAATAAATATTTTGCAGACCTTCACATACATTTAGGTGGTTCTTCTGCAGGAACTCCTGTAAAAATAACAGCTTCTCGAAAATTGACATTTGACGCTGTGATAAATGAATGTGTAAATAGAAAAGGAATAGACATTGCTGGTATTGTTGACTGTGCCTGTCCAAAAATAATAAAAGACATTGAAGACCTTATAAAAAAGGGAATAATCTATGAATTGCCAGAAGGAGGACTTCTTCACAAAGACCGACTTTTAATTATTCCTGCAAGTGAGACAGAAGCCTCAGAAGGTAATGGCAGACTTTCACATCACATTGGTTATTTTCCATATATGAAAAATATAAAAGAATTTTCATATATAATGAAAGATCACATAAAAAACCAAGAATTATCATCACAACAATGCGGACTAAAATGTGAAGAATTATACCAAATAATAATCCAATGTGGAGGCATTCCAGTACCTGCCCATGCTTTTACACCACATAAAAGCATTTATGGAAAAGTTACTGACAGCATAAAAAAAATATTTTCACCTGAAACCTTGCTTTCAATTCCTGCTGTTGAATTGGGACTTTCTGCAGATACAGAAATAGCAGATTATCTTTCTGAACTTTCTCAAATGTCTTTTTTGACTTCATCAGATGCACATTCACTTGGAAAAATTGCAAGAGAATATACAGTGTTTGAACTCGAAAGGCTCAATTTTACAGAATTTTCCTTGGCATTGAGAAGAAATTCATTGAGAAGAATTATTTCTAATTTTGGCATGAATCCTAAATTGGGAAAATACCACAGAAGCTATTGTAAAAAATGCGACAAAGTCATTCAGACTCCCCCACCTGTTTTGAAATGTCCATATTGCCAAAGAGATGACAACGATTTTATAATAGGCGTTCTTGATAGACTTACCCAAATAAAAGACAGAGAAAAATCACAATCACCTGATTTTCGCCCACCTTATTTTTATCAAATTCCTTTGGAATTTGTTCCAGGCGTTTCAAAAAGAATCCTCGACAGACTTATTGATGCATTTGGAAGTGAAATGGCTATTTTAAATATCGCAACAGAAGAAGAAATAAAAGAAGTTATTGGGGAGACACTTACTGAAAAAATAATATCTGCAAGAAATGGAACCTTAGCACTTGAAAGTGGAGGCGGTGGCAAATATGGATTTGTCAAAAGAGATGATAAACAAGAACAATTTCAATTTTAAAAAATAATAATATCTAAACTGGGTTTATAAAATATCCAGTTTTTTTTTATAAAATGACAATTTCTGTCATAGTATATATGATATAATGAAGCTATGAAAATAATAATAATATTTATTTTAATTACAATAATACTACCTATGAAAGCAAATGCACAAAATTTTTATTGTAAATACTGTGGAATTAAATATCCATCAATTATGAGCTTAACAAAAAATACATGTGATTACAGTCCAACCAAATACCATGTTTTATATCAAGGCTCAGAAAGAAATAAATATACTTGTAAATATTGTGGTATAAAATATAATAATCTCCAAACTTTAGTAAGAAATACTTGCCAAAGAAATCTGAAAGGGAAATACCATTCACCTATTTTGGAGGAAAAGGAGGATGATTTGAAAATGGCAATATGTAAATATTGTGGCGTACAGTATCCATCAGTTATGACACTTGTGAGGAATCAATGCAACTACAGCCCGACAAAATATCATATTGTTTATGAAGGAGCAGAAAAAACAGAATATACCTGTAAATACTGTGGTATAAAATACAAAAATTTTCAAAGTTTGGTAAGAAATTTTTGTCAAAGAAATCCTGAAGGAAAATATCACTCACCTACTTTATAAAAAAGAGAGGAAAATATTTCTGTGAAAAAGACAGATTTTGACAAATATCAAGAAGATTTGAAATATTTACTTGGATTGCATAAAAATCATAAAGGAATAATAATGGACGAAAATCCGAGATTGACAAAACAATTAGTTAGAGAAAAGAGAGTAAAAGAATTTTTAGACAAACTCAAATTCTGGGAACCACAAAAAAAAGAAGAGGATGATTTAACTTTTTAGTAAATCATACAAACTAAAAAAGAGGAAATTGTATAGAGGAGTATTTAAGCTCCTTAAAATTTCATTTTAAGCAGGAAAAATATATGAAAATAAGTGATAAAAAACATCAAGAAAATTTAAAATACCTACTTGGGTTGGATAAAAATCATAAAGGAAGAATACTTGACGAAGCTCCACGAGAATATACAGATATGCTGGTAAAACAAAAACAAATTAAAGAATTCTTTGACAAACTCAAATTTTGGGAACGCAAAAAAGATGAAGATGATTTTTAAACTCTTTATAATTCAAAGTATGTTAATTACTAAATATATAAAATATTTTTTTTCCAAGTTGTTTTTGGAATAAGAACATGGTAAAATATAATATGTTTTTATTCCAAAGACAACTTCTTGTTTTTTAATTTACAATAAGGTTTCTTCTAAACATAACATAAAATATCTTTTATTTTAAGGTAAATAAAAAAATGAGTACAAAAAAACTAACAATCATATTAACATTAATAGCAATATTAATAATTCACTTATTTGCATTTGTATCTGCACAAGAAAACACAACAAATAACACAGAAGTAAATACTCAAACGATTATAGACAAATTGACAGCAGAAGAAATAGAAAAACTGTCAAATAAACACACAGCAGGTACAGCTGGACCAAAACAATTTAATGAACGACTTACAAAAAAATATTACAACCAACAAAATTGGAGCTATAATTGGGGTTGGAACTGGTTTTTCTTTATCGTAGCAATATTGGGATTTGTTTCTGCTCTATTGTCAAGATATTCAAATTTAAATAAACAGACAATGCCAATAGCTAGTATTTTTGGAGTAATATTCTTAATATCCTCAATTTTTATACTTCCAAACTTCCTATCAATCGTGTTTGGTTTCAAAGGTTTCCTAATAACATTTTCATATATATTAATACCAATACTTATAATTGTTAGTTTAAGCAATATAAAAGAAAATAACGAATTGTCATTGTCAATAATGTTTGTTCTATCTGTTTTTTCTCTTTCTTTCATAATGCCAAATGTTATATACATGATAGCAGAACAAACTAAATGGGGTTCTATATATTGGTTTTTCTGGATTGCTTCTTGTTTCTTTTTTGTAGAAATAGCAGAAGCTATATTCAATTCAAGAGAGGACAATGGAAATAAGATACTTGAACTCGAACAGAAAAATAGATATTTATTGTCAGAAAATACTAATCTTACAAATCAAGTCAATAAATATAGACAAATAGAACAAAAAAATAATGATTATCAAAATCAATTACAAAAATTAGAAAATGAAAAGATAGAACTCAAAAGTAAAGTCAATACATTAAGTGAAAATGCTGAAAAAGCTAAACAATTAGAAATTGATAATAAACAAAAAGAAGAACGGATAAATCAATTATTTAATGAAAACAATAAAGTCCAAAAATTTAATAATCAATTAAATGAAAAGTATAATTATTTACAAACATCTTATCATAATTTGGATATAATATCTAAACAACAAGAAAAAATACTTGAAGAAAAAGATAAATCAATAGAACAATTAGAAGCTCAAAGAGTAGCTTTACAAAGTCAAAAAGAAGAATTGGAAAATGAAAAAGAAGAATTAGAAAATGAAATTAAACAATTAAATGACACTATCGATAATTTACAACAACCTAAAAAAGTTACACTAGATAAAGAAACAATAGAACAATTAAGAACTATTGAAAAACACAAATATATAAAAGAAACAGAAACAGGTATAACAGCAACAATTCCATTCAAATATACGCATAATAACAATAACTATAAAATAATTGACATATCCCCTTCTATTTTCAAAAATTGGGATAAATTAGAAAACATTACATTTGAAAAATCAATTCCTATTCAAAATATACCAAATTCTGCATTTGAAGGTTGTACAAAATTAAAAAATATTGCTCTACCTATAAGCATTGAAAAAATAGAAAATTCTGCATTCAAAGGTTGCACAAAATTAACAAAAATAGAAATTCCAAGCGGAACTAAAAATATTGAAAAAGACGCATTTAGAGATTGTAAAGAATTAGAAAAGATAATACTACATGACAAGATTTCAACAATAGAAGAATCTGCTTTTCACGATTGTGAAAAATTAAAAGAAATAAATATCCCCAATGGTGTAAAATATATTAAGCCATACACATTTAAAGGTTGCAATTCATTAGAAAAAATAACACTTCCAAAATCTATTGAAACAATAGAAAAACATGCTTTTGATGGTTGTACAGGATTAATTAAAATAGAAATGCCACAAAATGTTAAAGAAATAGAAGAATATGCTTTTAATGGTTGCAAAAATTTAAAAGAAATAAATATTCCTAATGGTGTAAAAACTATTAAACCATTTACATTTACAGGTTGTAAAAATTTAGAAAAAATAACACTTCCAAAATCTATCGAAAGTATTGAACAACATGCTTTTAAAGATTGTGGACTGACAGAAATCGAAATTCCACAAAATACTAAAGTAATTGAACAATATGCTTTTAGTAATTGTAATAATCTAAAAGAAATTTACATACCTAAGACAGTAGAAAAAATTGGCAATGATGCTTTCAGTAATATAGAAACTGTTTACTACAGTGGTTCTGCAGATGGTGAGCCTTGGGGAGCTGATGA
>JBGUKW010000187.1:0-6729 GCA_045114665.1 Candidatus Xenobia bacterium
TTGAAACCTGTAAAAGTAATGTCGATTTTCCAATTCCAGGAGGTCCACCAACTAAAATTACTGATCCTGGTACTATTCCGCCTCCTAAAACTCTGTCAAGTTCTTCCGAACCTGTTTTTATTCTTTGGTGTTCAGCTGTGTCTATTTCCTGTATTTTTTCAGGTTTTGATCCTTGGACAAGAAGAGAATTATTTATAGAAGATGATTTTTGTATTATTGCCTCTTCTTGAAATGTGTTCCATTTGTCGCAATCTGGACATCTACCTATCCATTTTAGTGATACAGAACCACAATTCGAACATACATATTGTGTTTTTGGTTTCATAGTTTTTAATTATTCCCTTTCACATTTGAATAATTATTCAAATGTGAAAGGGAAATATATCTATTTTTTATTTATCTTCTTCAACTTTTGAAAATTTTAATTTTTTCTCATCATCTGGGTCTATGTCGATTAAGACTGTATCTCCTTCTTCATAACCACCTCTGATGAATTCTTCAGCAAGAGGGTCTTCAACCATTCTTTGAATTGCTCTTCTGAGTGGTCTTGCACCATAAGCAGGATCATATCCTTCTTTTGCAAGTCTCGTTCTTGCCTCTTCTGTTATTTTCATCTTGCGTTTGCGATCTTCAATCTCTTTTCTTACTCTATTCATCATAAGATCGACAATTTGCTTGATTTCATTTTCGCCAAGGTGATGGAAAACTATTGTTTCATCAATTCTGTTTAAAAGCTCTGGTTTAAACAGCTTTTTGACTTCGTCCATTATTTTTCTTTTTGTTCTCTCATGTTTTGCTTCTGGAGAACCTGTATCTTTTACCGATCTAATACCGATTTCTCCGCCTTCTATTGTTGAAGATGTACCGATATTTGAAGTCATTATTATGACAGTATTTTTGAAGTTCACATTTCTTCCCTGTGAATCTGTCAATCTTCCGTCTTCAAGAATTTGTAGAAGGATATTAAATACATCTGGATGAGCTTTTTCTATTTCGTCTAAGAGAACAACAGAATATGGCTTTCTTCTGACAACTTCAGTGAGCTGTCCGCCTTCTTCAAATCCAACATATCCTGGAGGAGCTCCGATGAGACGAGATACAGCAAATTTTTCCATATATTCAGACATATCTATTCTTACGAGTGCATCTTCATCATCGAATAAAAATTCGGTGAGAGCTTTTGCAAGTTCTGTTTTTCCTATACCTGTTGGACCTAAGAATATAAATGAACCTACTGGACGCTTTGGATCTTGAAGTCCAGCTCTTGCTCTTCTTATTGATTTTGAAATTATATGTATTGCTTCATCCTGTCCGATGATTCTCTTCTTTAATTCATCTTCCATAGCAAGAAGTTTTTTAGATTCTTCTTTTGCAAGTTTTGTAACAGGAATCTTTGTTTGCTGAGATACTACATAAGCAACATCATCTTCTGTCAAAACATTGAGGTTAGAACCTCTATTGTTTTTCTTTTCTTCCCATTCTGCACGAAGCTCAACAATTTTTTCTCTCAATTCATCTTCTTTTTCTCTGCATTTTGCAGCTTTTTCGTATTCTTGGGCTTTTATTACAGTCTCTTTTTCTTCTTTGATTCTTCTTAAATCTGCTTCCGCTTTTCTGAGTTCTGCAGGTGGAAGTGTTGCTTTTAGACGAACTCTTGAAGATGATTCATCTATTACATCAATGGCTTTATCTGGCAAAAATCTATCACTTATATATCTGTCTGCAAGTTTTACAGCCATAACGATCGCTTCATCAGTAATTCTGATTTTGTGATGTGCTTCGTATCTGTCTCTTAATCCCTTCAAAATTTCTATTGTCTGTTCTTGTGTTGGCTCTTCGATTCTTACAGGTTGGAATCTTCTCTCAAGTGCTGCGTCTTTTTCGACATGTTTTCTGTATTCATCAGGAGTTGTTGAACCTATACACTGCAATTCTCCTCTTGCTAATGGTGGCTTTAGGATATTTGCTGCATCTAATGAGCCTTCTGCTGAACCAGCACCAACTATTACATGTAATTCGTCTATGAATAGTATTATTTCACCAGAAGCTGAACGGATTTCTTCCATTATTTTTTTGAGTCGTTCTTCAAATTCGCCTCTGTATTTAGTACCTGCTACAATAGAAGCCATATCTATATTAACAACTCTTTTGTCTCTTATTGTCTCTGGAACATCATTTTCACATATTCTTTGAGCAAGTCCCTCGACAATAGCTGTTTTACCAACACCTGGTTCACCCAATAGTGCAGGATTATTTTTTTGTCTTCTCGACAAGATTTGTATTATTCTGTCAATCTCTGTCTGTCTTCCGATTACAGGGTCTAATTTTTTCTCTCTAGCAAGTTTTGTCAAGTCTCTACTATACTGATCGAGGGTAGGGGTCTTGGTTTTCTCTTTTACTTGCTGTGGGGTTGGAGTATCTATTCCCAATATATTTGTTATTTCTGATTTTATTCTATTAATATCTATGCCTAAGTTGTTTAAAACTCTTGAAGCAACACCTTCACTTTCTTTTATAAGTCCTAAAAGAAGGTGTTCTGTGCCTATGTAGTTATTAGATAAACTTCTTGCTTCTTCATAGGCTATTTCAATAACTTTTTTGGCTCTTGGGGTAAATACTACTTCTGGACTTTTGGATTTTGGTGAATTTGCAGTATTTGCCTCAACTTCTTTTCTGAGTTTTGAGAGTGTCAGACCAAGTCTTTCTAGGACTTTAGCTGCAACACTTTCTCCTTCGCTCATTATTCCAAGGAGCAAATGCTCTGTTCCTATATAGTTTGTTCCAATTCTTTGAGCTTCTTCCTGAGCAAGTACAATAGATCTTCTGGCTCGTTCTGTAAAAGGTTCCCACATAAAATTTTTTCCCTCCTTGTTTTCCGTTGCCTTTATACTTATAAATTCTATGGATTTTACTTTGTTTTTCGACAATATGCCTTTATATCCTTTCAAATGTCTTATAAAAAATTAACTATGTGAAATAAAAAATGCTCTAAAGGTAAAATATTTATTGTGTTGAATTTTTAAAATGATTATTTTGATTTTAATCTTCATTATTTGGAGTTTTAATATGTGCGGTATTGTTGGATATTATGGAAAAAGAAATGTTCCAGAAGTTGTTCTTAATGGACTAAAAACACTTGAATATAGAGGTTATGATTCTTCAGGAATGGCTTTTGTTGGAGAAAAAGGTCTTTCTATCATAAAAAGTGTTGGAAAAATTAAGGAATTAGAAGATAAATTTAATAAAAATCCTATTAATGGAATAGTTGGTATTGGTCACAGTAGATGGGCAACCCATGGAATTCCGTCTGAGGCTAATGCACATCCTCATATTGATTGTAAAAATAAAATTGCTGTTGTTCACAATGGAATAATAGAAAATTTTATGGAGTTAAAAAAAGAGCTTATTTCTAAAGGTCATAAATTTGTTTCAGATACAGATACTGAAGTAATTGTACATTTAATAGAAGACAATTACACAGATAATTTTGAAGAGGCGTTTAAAAAATCTGTTCCACTATTAAAAGGTGCTTTTGCCATTGCCGTTATATGTGCAGATTGTCCAGATACCATATTTTTTGCTAGAATGAAGTCTCCACTTGTGATAGGAATTGGAAGAGGGGAAACTTTCTTGGCTTCAGATGTGGTTGCCTTTTTGGATTATGCAAGAGAAGTTGTTTATATAGATAATGGACAGCTTGGGTATATTAAGGAAGGCAAAATCTTAATGTTTGATTTTGAGGGAACTCCTATAAAATATAAAACATCTATGGTTTTGTGGGATGCTGAAATGGCTAAAAAAAATGGCTATAAATATTTTATGTTAAAAGAAATATATGAACAGCCAGAGTGTCTTGCAAAAACAATAAATGGAACAATCCGAAATAATGATTTTTATTTACCTAATTTTAATATTTCTGTAGAGCATTTAAAAAAGATTAGGCGTATTTATATAGTGGCATGTGGAACTGCATATCATGCAGGTTTTCTTGGAAAATATTTTATTGAAGAACTTGCAAAATTACCTGTTGATATAGATGTAGCTTCTGAATTTATTTATAGAGAGCCTATAATTTCAGATGACACACTTTTTATAGCCATCAGTCAGTCTGGGGAAACTGCAGATACTAAAGAAGCAGTAGTAAAAGCCAGAAAATTTGGAGTAAAAACTGTTGCTGTAACAAATGTTGTTGGAAGTTCAATAACAAGAGAAGTTGATGGTATAATTTATACAAATGCTGGATTTGAGAAAGGTGTTGCTGCTACAAAGAGTTTTACTACTCAGGTTTTGGTAATGTATGTTATTGCTCTCTATTTAGCAAAGATTAGGAAAATGATAAGTGAAGAAGCACTTTTAGAATACATATCTGAACTTTCTTCTATTTCTCAAAAAATAGAACTTATTTTACAACATAAAAATATTGAAAATATAAAAATGATAGCTCGTATGTATCAAAATTGTAGAGATTTTCTATTTTTGGGAAGAAATGTAAATTATCCATTGGCACTTGAAGGTGCTTTGAAATTAAAGGAGATTTCATATATTCATGCTGAGGGATATGCAGCTGGTGAAATGAAACATGGTCCTATTGCACTTATTGATGAAAATTGTCCTGTTGTGGTTATTATGACTAAATCTAAATTATATGAAAAGGTTATAAGTAATGTCAAAGAAGTTGCAGCAAGAAAAGGACTTGTAATTGGAATAGCTTCAGAAGGTGATGATACAGCAAAAACGGTTGTAAAGAATTTGATAAAAATTCCAGATGCTTCTCCTTATGTTTCAGCTATTCTTTCTGTCATACCTCTTCAGTTGTTGTCATATTATATTGCAGATGTCAGGGGTTGTGATATAGATCAGCCGAGAAATTTGGCAAAGAGCGTAACGGTGGAATAAATATATCTACAAAAAAGTTGGCTAAAATTTTGCTTTTATAAAAAATCGCTGAATTTTAACAAAATTTTTATTAACATTTATATCTATTTTGTGATATATTTAATAAATACAAGAAAAATAAAAGAGATAAAAGAGACGAAATTATGAATATAAGTAATATAACATCTCAAAATTTAAATAATATTCAAAATTTACAGAATAATCCTCAACAAGAAGTTAAAGCAACTTCTATGCCTGTTGAAGAAGAAATTGTAACAGAAGAAGAGTTATTGGCTCTTGAAGATTTATTTGCACAACAAGAACTTGAAGAATCCAAACCTGAAGCTCATAAAAATTGGACTGTTCTTCACTATGGAGCAGGTGATAATGATGTTGGTGATTATATAAAACAGGGTGTTCAAAGGATGGAGCGAGTAGGTTCAAGTGATTCAGCCCATGTCGTCTCAATGCTTGATCTTCCAAAACAAAATTGCGTTACATATTATGTAACTAAAAATCACCATTTTGGAATCAATTCACCTGTCGTAAAAGAAAATGGTTGCAATGTCAATATGGCCGATCCTGATACTCTTGCACAATTTATAGCTTGGGGTATCAAGAAATATCCTTCTGATCATGTTGCTGTCATTTTAAATAGTCATGGTGGTGGCTCAAAAGGAGCTATTGTTGAAGAATATGGTCATGGTTTTGGCGATATGATGACTCCACAAGAACTAAAACAGGCTTTTTCTAAAGCTGAAGAAATAACAGGAAAGAAAGTTGATGTACTTGGATTTGATGCCTGCCTTATGGCAAATATGGAATCTGTTTATGAATTAAAAGATTCTGCAAATTATATTGTTGCTTCTGAAGAAACAGAAATTGCAGGCAGAAGCTATGGTTTGAATCTTTTAGGCTTGAAGGGTAAAGAAATAAAAATTGCAGGACTTTGGCCATACGCACAAGTTTTAAGAGGATTAGAACCTTCATTTTTTGATAAACTTTTAAATGGAAAAACAGAAGTTACACCTGAAGAATTTGCAAAACATATTGTAAAAACGGCTTCTAAACATCAAAAAGATTTACAGACTATGTCTGCAATAGATACAAGTAAGATTGGCAAAGTAGCAGCTACAGTAGATGAGTTTGCAAAAGCAATTTTAGAAGCAACAAAAGATTTGGACAATGTTGGAATTTTAAATAAAATTAAAGATGGTACAAAGAGTTTTGACAATTCTTCAAAAGATATATATCACTTCTGTGAATTGATTGCAAATTCTGATGAATTACAAGATGAAACTCTAAAATCTGAAGCTAAAAAAGTTATGTCTGCTATTGATGAAGCTGTTATTGCTCATCAAAGTGAAAAAGAATATTATGGTAATGCCCATGGGCTTCAAATGGAAATTCCTAAATACAATCTTGGAAAAGATTATGTCGATTTGCAATTTGCAAAAGATACACATTGGGATGAAGCAGTTGAATCAATGGATATGATTAATATTTTCAAAAAACTTAAAGATAAAATCCCAGAAGCAGAACTCGTTTAAGTAAATGGACTTTCATCTAGGATACAAGTAACCGAGGTGAAAGTCCGTTATTTTTTTTTGAAAAAAATATTGACATAAACTAAAAAAAATATGCAATATATGTATGAACACAAAATATATTAATACGAAAACTTATATATAATATAAATTATCATATAGTGTAATGTGTGAAATATCGTAAAAAGATTCTTACCGAAATGCACCGTAATGCCCCTAAATTTATGGGGATATAAGGTGCATTTAAAATAAAGGTTCAATGCCTTTATTTTAAATAAAAAACTTGCATTATGTTTTAAATTATAAT
>JBGUKW010000188.1:0-14168 GCA_045114665.1 Candidatus Xenobia bacterium
ATCCAAGGCGTTTAGGACGATAAATGCTCTCATATTTACTGACTGGATATTTTATGATATTGAGAGATTTTATGTTTATTTTATCTTCAATATTGAGTTTCACCTGTTCTGATTCTTCCCTTTTATGCTTCAAAATTCCGCCATAAGCAAACTGACTAAAAATATTACCTATAGAAGGAATACTTCTGTATTGAGTTTTAAGTAACTCAACTTTGTATTCATTAGAATCAGTTTCTTTGAAATATTTCAAGTTCACCAAATCATAAATATTTCCATATTTCTTTTCATCTTTATTTTCATCATATTTCCATTCTTTACATTGCAAAATAGGTTCAATTTGGAATGGATCACCTGCAATTATAAACTGCTTTGGTTTTGCTTTATACAAAACATAGGCAATATATGCAATAGGAATCATTGAAGCCTCATCTATGACTATGTAATCCCATTTAATATCCCTTAAATTATCTATATCTTTTTTCGTAAAATAATCATAAATAAAACGATAAATAGTAGTAACAGTTATATTCTTTTTAGCGTTTTCAATATCAAAAGCTTTATAATGATCATGAAAAATTTCACTTTGCTCAATACTCTTATCGTCAGTTATTCCAAATCTAACAAGAAAATTTTTATAATCTTCTTCACAACTTTTTTCTATTATTTTATTAGTCAAAACATCTGCAGATTTGTTTGTTGGAGTCAAAACCAAAATTTTTAACTCTTCTGTCTTCATTTTTGGAAGCAAAACTTTTTCTGCAAGATGTGTTGTTTTTCCAGTACCTGGAGGACCAAAAACAAACTCAATAATTTTATCTTTAAAGAGATTTGTTTTCATATCATAATCATCTTCCAACCTGAGAGACTCAAACTTTTCTTGAAGTTCTTTTATCAAAAAATCAGTATTTTTAGATTCTATCTTAGCTTTTGTAATATTTTTCAAATCATCATCACTAATTTTTTGATTGGATTTCAACTTCACACGAAGTGTGTTATTCCTGACATTACTAACTTCTATCATAACTGTTTTTGTTTCTTCTTCATCAATAGTAAAAATCAAAGGAATATTTCCCAACTCTTCAATCATTTGTGGTATATATCTATTAGGTTCTTTAAGTATAAGTATTTGGTCTGTATCTTTTGTATTATCTTCATATATATTATCTTCATATTTTGAAACTTTATAAAAAGTTATTGTAAAATCTCTATTTTCTGTTTTTTTATTTCCAATAATCAATTCTTTTTCTTTTTCCAATAAATACTTAAACCAACCAAAAGAATATCGTATAGAATTTTCTATTTTCTTTGTAAGTTTTTCTTCTCGTGCCTTTTTGATTTTCTCTTCAGCCTCTGCTTTTATTGCCTTTATTTCATCTTTAAGTTCATCATTTATTTCTTTATCAACAGAAGATTCAACATCTTTTGGCTTGTTCTCTAAAGGTTCTTCTGAATTATCAGTTGCAACTTCTTTTTTATCTTCCAAAGAAGCAAGAATATCTTTAAATTGACTTAACCTTTCAGGCAAATGGTCTATATTAGAAACATATTCATCAGAAGAAATTTGTTCTCTATTTTGCTCTCTCTGTAAGCGTTGTTCTTGCTTCTGTTCTATTTTATCGAGCAAATCATCTACACTCTTATAACCAAGTTTAATTGCTCTTTCTGTATTTTTATCTAATTTTATTTCTTCTTTAAATTTTAGATAATCAATTAAATTTTTAACGCCATAAGAATCATTACAATTTTCAGTATAAATATCAGATAATTCATTCTTAGTTATATCTGAAGGAGCAACAAATTTATTATTTTTATCAATCAACCATTTAGAGGTCTGAAGAAGTAATGTGTCATCCGAAGCAAAATTTTTAGATCGTTCATAGCGATTAAAATAATAACACCTTATAGAAATATAAGAATCTATATAATGTAAATTTGCTAAAATATTCCAAAAAAACAATGATTTTTTTACATCTTGTTTTTCTACTATATAATCCAATATCTCATGAAACCCATCAATAGAATATTTATACCAATTACGAGGTCTTCTATATGTAGCTAATCTAAAAATTTCACATCTATATTCATATTTTACTTGTTTATCATCATATTCATTATCTAAATACACTATAACTTGTCTTATATCTTTACTTACTTTTAAAAATTTAACAAAAAAATTGTTAAAAATATCTTCAGAATATTCTATCTTTGATTCTTGCAAAATATTTTTATAATATCCAATATCCAAAAATTTTGTGTTTGGCTTTGTTTCAAAGTATGATTTAAGTTCCTTTGAAGGATAATACAATTCAGCTCCCTTTTCATAATATTCCACATTACTATTCAAAGTATAATACTTTAAAAATTTTATATCTTTGAATTTATTTATAGGATACTCTGAAGATATGGAGGCTTTTTCACTAAAAAATTTAAATAAACTCACAAAAGTATTATCGTGATCTATATTTGGAAGGTTTTGTTCATATTTTATTAAAACTTTCTTCTTTAGATAATCTTCAATATCAGGAACTTTTAATTCTAAAGATACCAAAAAATCTTTAGTTTCTTTATTATTTAGAAGTTCTTTATAGACTGTGTTATATCCTGAAATATCATTTGCAGGCAAATATAAATCAATTTCACCTTCATCATCATAAATAGAAACGGCTTTTTTATCTTGGTTCAAAAATATAAATTTTGTTTTTGCTTTTTTTCTTCTATCTTCAGTTTTGTTAATCCAAGAATAGAGTTTATGAAGCCATTCAATAGATTGACTTTCTATAAAAGTTTTAGTAATACTATTTAAAAAATCATCTTCTGTTATATATTTATTTACTAACAACCTCATATATTCAGCAGTATTATTATCATTTTTGGAATAAAATATCCATTCAGCAGAAGTATTATTAAATAAAACTGATAATTGCTCATTTGAAATCAATTCTTTTAAAGGAGTCAATCTTGTATAATAAGAATTTTCTCTTTCAATATATCCATTTTTAGTAGGTAAAATCTTTTCAGTTTTAAATTTCTCTCTAATTTCATCATAAAATGAACGAAATGATATTTGTTCATTTTCATTACAAACAAAATTATAAACAGAAAGTGGCACAATATTTAAAATATCATCATCAATATATTTAATGCCCTTTTCTTCTCCAATATCTCGCAAATAAACCAAACTATCGCCTGCAAGTTTTGATAAAATTTCTATCATTTTCTTATTATGCGATTCTTTAGCAACAATATTTGCTCTGCTGTTATTCAAAAGAAATGGAGCATTTATCAAAAAATTCAATTTTGTATCTTCTCTTGTTGGAAAAAAACAAAATGCAGTTTTTTTAATAGGTTTTAATTGGTTATTTTTTTCATCAACTAAAAAAGCAATCGAACAAGTCAAATCATTACTTGTAGGAATTTTTCTATTGAATTTCCAAAATCTCTCTGTAATAATATCACCTGATGCAGAAAATTCTTTTTGAGACTCAATAGATTCAAAGTTCAACTTTTTTTGTTTAGCTATATCATTTAATTTTACTGTTTTTCCTTGAGTGTATTCTATAAACTCAGCAGTTGTATTTTCATCTAAAATTTTAGATTCAATAATTCTTTTTTCATACATTCCAAGATCTTTTTTATCTTTAAATTCATAATCAATATCCTTAATATTATTTAAAAACATACTTGGATATGAAAGAGATTGCAATTTATTTGAAATATCTTGATATGCTTCCTCTTGTGTCATCTTTTCACTATTAAATGGAAATACAAAAAGTGTTTCGTCTTTTTCTCTCCCATTATATTCTTCATCAATTAGAACAGGGACGACAAGTTCTTCTATTCTAAAACAAAAGTCTTGATCATAAATTTCTGGTGTTGATGTATACTGAAAAACAGATTTAAAACCAACACCAAATTTTCCTATTGTATTTTGTTTTTCTTCTTTTGTAGAATTACCAATAGATGTGATTGAGTTTATATCACCTAATTGTAAAGTGTTATTTTCATCTTTAGGATCAGATATAGAAAAACGACGAGTTCCATTATGCTTAAAAATCAATCTATCTTTTTCAAGCATAAATTTAACCTTTGTTGCTCCTGTATCGTCTGCATTTTGAAGGAGTTCATAGATAAAATGGGCTGTATCAGGATATTTTTCTATAACATCTTTTTTTACCCCATTCATTGAACGCTTTCTCATTACTCTCGCATTCTCTTCCCTATCTTTTCGAAGTTCTTCAAACCATTTTTTTTCTTCTTCAGTCATCAGATGATCTCACCTCCTATTTTCATATTTTTAATTTCTCCTTTCATAAAATTAGTGCGTTGTGTTTAGTTGATTATATTTTAAGATTTCCTCCTAAAGCCTCTATTTAGAAGAGATGTCATTGCGAGGGAGCTATGCGACCGTGGCAATCTCAACCACTTAATTTAAATTTAGTAATTTATTAAGTAAATCGAGCATAGCATTCTACGATATAGGCGATCGACTCAATTTTTAGGTAAATAAATAATTTACAGACTTAGATTGCTGGGCTTCCCCCTCGTGGGGATATTTTTTTAAAAACTCGTTAGAGTTTTTAACTATTTCAAAGCCTCGCAATGACAAAGTGGCAGTAAACAGGCATATATTGGATAGTTTATAGCAAATTTTTATTTACTTATTTTTTTAAAATCAACTAACACAAGATGTTAAAATTAACAAAAACTCTATACAAACTTAAACATTTAACAACATAGTTTACATAATTCCGTTGCATTTAACAAGAATGTTTAACAACATAGTTTACATAATTTCGTAGCATTTAACAAAAATGTTTAACAACATAGTTTACAGAATCTCCGTCGTGTTTAACAACAACGTTTAACAACAACGTTTAACAATGTAGTTTACGTAATTCTTCACAAGAAAAGACAAAAGGTGCTAAAAACTTACGTATATAAACGTAGTTTAGCACCTTTTGTTAACAACTAAGTTAACATTACAACTTTTCTGTTAAGTTTTGCGTTTAGTTAACTAAGTTTTTTTGCGTTTAGTTAACTAAGTTTTTTTTAAGTTTAGTTAGCTAATACAAAAAACATAAGAAAATAACATAAAACTTAACACAAAAATTGTACTTTGCTTAAATTCCATATAAGTATTTTTTTTCCTTCTTATTTTAGAAAAAAAATTAAAAATCATCAAAAATAAAGGAAAAAGACATCTAAAGGTAATATAAAATCATTAATGGAAACAATGAATGTAAATGCTGAAAAGGCAATGAAGGCTTTAAACGGCAAAAAAAGGCTGTGAAGAGCTCACAGTCTTTTTTTGCCGTTTAAATATGTACCCACAAAGCTTGGCGAATAAGAGTGTCATCAATCTGTACAATTATAAAATAAATAATACCATCTCCATCAACATAATATAAACTATCACTAAAACTATAAATACAAAAATCTACAAAATATCCGATTTACTCACCTTTATATAATCACCAGGTATTAAATCTTCCAAAACAAACTTTCCTATTCTGACTCTTTTTAAATTCTTGACTTCAAGCCCAAGGGTAGAACACATCTTTCTTATCTGCCTTTTTCTTCCCTCTTTTAAAATGATTCTAAACAAAATTCCAGTCTCATCTATTCTTCTTGATTCGACCGTAGCCTCTCTCGTTTTTTTGCCGTCAAGCAAAATTCCATTTGCCATTTTTGAAAGCAATTTCTTTGCATTTTTCTTGCCAGGATATTTTATATTCCAAGATGCAAAAACTTCATATTCTTTCTCGTGATCAAATGATGGATGCGTCAAAATATTTGCAAATTCACCGTCATTTGTAAGCAAGATAAGTCCGCAAGAATCGACATCAAGCCTTCCAACAGGAAATACACGAGGCTCTGAAGGAACTAAATCACATACAGTCATTGTTGCATGTGGATCGGAAACAGTTGAAACATACCCTTCAGGCTTATTTACCATATAATAAACAAATTCTTCAGGAAGATTAATTGACTTTTCCTCAACCTCGACAATGTCTGTTTCAGATTCTATAAAAAAAGGATTTTCTGTTACAATTTTTCCATTAACAGAAACAAGACCATTTTCTATTAATTCGTCAGCCTTTCTCCTTGAAGAATATCCACATTCTGCTATATATTTGTTAAGCCTAAATCTCATTGTTGGCTTTCTTCCTCAAATTCAATTTTCCATTCGTTATTTTCTAAAACCATATTGACATATTCATTTTTGCCTTTTATAAACAAAACAGCTTTATTGTCTTTTATTTTTACTTTGCTTATCTCAGGATTCATTGGAACATTGAAAAAATCTTGTGATTTCTCAGTTTTTTTCATAACATAGAGGAAAAATTTTTCAGGCGACATATCCAAAAGCTCATTATATGTAACACCAAGTGATTCAGGTTTCTTTTTTCTCATCTCAGGTGGCATTGCCTCGATTATTTCGTGCATTCTCTTATAACCTTCTTCAGCAAAAGCCTTTTGAGAATTAGATGAAAGCATTTTCCAAACTGTCTCCCAATTTTTGTTATTCAAGGCTTCATTAAATGCCATAAAAGCATTTTTAGGTGCAGAATCATTCTGGCAACCTGCAAGAAAAATAAAAGCACAACATAAACAAACAACTGTAAAATAATTATAAAATTTATTCAATCTAAACATTTTTTAACCTCAAAATTTTACAATGATTCATAAATTTCAAGAACAAGATTTACATACTCAATAGTTTCATCATAAGGTGGAATCCCATTGTATTTTTCGACAGCACCTGGACCAGCATTATATGCTGCAAGTGCCAATTCAAGAGAGCCAAACCTATTTAATTGAATAGCAAGATATTTTGCTCCTGCAATTACATTTTCTTCTGGATCAAATAAATTTGTAGCCCCCATAGCTGAACCAGTATAAGGCATTAACTGCATAAGCCCCATAGCTCCAACAGTTGAAACAGCATTTGGATTAAATCCTGATTCAACTTCAATAACAGCCAAAAGCAATTTTGGGTCTATTCCATAACAGCGACCAACAGAATTTACCAAATTATTTAATTTATTTGATGTAATTTTTGAACTACTTCTGTAAGATAATTTTCTTTTTTTATGAAAATTGATGACACTTTCAGGAATATCAAAAATCATTATCTCTGTGCCATCTTGTCTTGAATCCTGTATTTTATTAGAATTACAGTCAATTATAAGGATCTCCTGCGAATATGAAATTCCAAGAAAGACAAAACAAAAAAGAAAAGTTAATAAAAAAAATCTGTTCATTCTACAAAATCACTTTTTCCTTTTAAAGAAAATCTGACAGCCATTATTTTTTTACCCTCTGAAATAAATCTCGATTCATAATTCGTAGTCAAATTATTGAGTTCAGTATCTATAAGCAAAGGATCAGAATGTACATCAAAAGATTCAAAAACAATAGGCAATTCATTTTTTTTGATAACTTTTAAAGCATAATCAAATAAAATAGAACTGTCTGTTTTTAATGTAATAGTTCCTTCATTAGATAAAACTTTTGAATAAAGAGATAAAAAAGCAGGAGAAATGAGTCTTCTATGTCTGTCTGAAATTCTGACATGTGGATCTGGAAATGTAACCCAAATACCATTGACTTCATTTTTAGAAAAGAAACGATCTAAAAATTCAACTCTCGTTCTAAGATAACGAACATTTGATATTTTTTCCGTTTCTGTCTGTTTAGCCCCAAACCAAATACGAGAACCCTTGACATCAATTCCAATAAAATTTATATTTGGAAATGTCTTAGCCAATTTAACAGTATAATCTCCACGCCCACATCCTATTTCAAGAAAAATAGGATTAGAATTTTGAAAACAATCTGAAGACCAATTATCTTTTAAGAAAAAATCACTTTTGTCATCATAAGAAATATTTGGCTGATAAAGACAAGAAAAAGTTTCATTTTCTTTAAAGCGTTCAAGTTTTTTCATAATTAAATTAATTACTATCCATTCAAATAAAAATTACATTTTTTATAAAAAAGAGCTTAACTCTTAAGAATTAAGCTCTTTTTGAACTACTCGCTAACAAGTTACCAAGCTTCTTGCTTCATAGACAGCGGTTATTACCACATTTAGTATTAATACAAACAGCTTGTTCCCCATATCTCCACAAGCTTATGGAGTAACAAATATTTTTGTACACCAAGTTCGGGCTATTCCATCCCTACCTATATATAACATAATATTTTATTTATACAAAATACCTAACGATTGGTTATCTCGAAAGATTATATTATATTTTTTTATTTTTTTATAAAAAATAATGGACCTTGATCTCGGATACAAGTAAACGAGAATTTCCGTCCGTTTTTTTTAAAAATTTCAATAAAAACTCTATCTTTTCTGCATTTTTGCAATTAAATTGTCAATAAAATTGAGAAAAGATATTCTTATTCTATCGCAACCTTCTAAAATTTTATTAATGAATGAAGAAACAGCTTTTTTGCTATTTTCAACTTGAATGGACATTTTTGCACTGTCAGAGCCACCAAATCTTTTATTTAACTGATTTAATGTGCTGGCAAGAGTCTTTTCCATTTCAATGCGTTCACCTTCATGTTCGATAGCAATAACTTTTCCGAGAATATTTCCAGAAGGAACAGGTGGATCTGGTTCAACCATATTGTCACCTTTTACCCTAAATTCACCTCTTCCACTATATACAACTTCAACAATTCTTCTAATCATAAAAGAAGTGCCAGCTCTAAAAAATATAACATTTCCACTTTTGAGGCTTGAAGTCTGCACAGGAATAACTTCTGCAACATCCCCTATGTTAATAGTAGGCATCATACCCTTATCAAGAGCTTTTATTTTAATATGTTCTCCTTTGGAAAGTTTCTTTCTCCATTTAGCCATAGTGTTGACGATATTCATATCATTCATCAACATATCTTTTTCAGAAACAGGTTCCATTCCAAAATCTTGAAGCTCGTCAGACATTTTAGTACCTCTTTTAAAAATTTGCTTTGAGTAGATCAAAAGCGACCCACTCAAAGCTCATAATTGTAAAATGCAATAGTATTTTGTAGCTAAAACTATTTTTTCTCTTCAACTACTGCTGGATTTACTTTTTCACGAAGAGTTTTACCAGGTGAGAATGCAGGGATCTTCTTTGCAGGAATCATTTCATTTTGTTTCTTGCTTGGATTGTACCCCATACGTTCTGCTCTTGTTTTTACATGGAATGTACCGAAACCGATATACTGGAATCTTCCACCTTTTTCAAGA
Organism: Candidatus Xenobia bacterium; assembly: GCA_045114665.1. GTDB lineage: Bacteria > Vulcanimicrobiota > CADAWZ01 > CADAWZ01 > CADAWZ01 > CADAWZ01. The sequence continues at coordinate 9,254 of JBGUKW010000188.1, forward strand.
CAACCTGTGATTGCTTCAAAAACTTCTTCTACAGCTTTTCTTGTCTGGATTTTTGTCATTCCTGTTTTTTCTGCTACGACTGATATTAAACTTTCTTTATTGAGATTTTCCAATTTTTTATCCTCCATTCATTTTTTTTTAATCGGAAATTTATAATTTTTCTAATTAAAATAAGTCAAATTTTCTAAAAATTGGCTTATTATTAGAAAATAGATACTTTTCGCCTATTTCATTCTACTACATATTTAATTATTCCTTCTCTATTTAGGGAATTTTTCAAAAAAATAAAAAAAAATATTATTTATTATTTAATTTGATATATTTTTGCTAAAATTTGAAATAATATTTTATAAAAATCCTTTGAAAAGGGAAAAAATAATATATATAGAAATAAAAATAAATTAAATTATAAAAAATAGATAATAAAGGGAAAAATATGCCATACATAGCTATTAAAGCATACAAAAAAAGTGAAGAAATAAAGAAAAAAGTTGTAAACCAAATCAATGATATATTTTTGAAAGAATGGGGATGTTCTCCAGAAGCTATTTCTATATCTATAGAAGAATTTTCACCTGATGAATTTGAAGAAAAAGTACAAAAAACTGAGATCAACCCTAAAAAAGAAAAAATGATGATTTTTAATGGAGAAAAACAATACTAAGTTAATAAGATAAAAAGATGGAAAATTTAAACTTCAAACTAAATAATAATTTTAGTTTACCTACTGCAAAAGTTAAAGATTTATTTGCCTATAAATTCAATGAAACAATAAATTATATGCCAAATATTTTGGATATAATGAATAGAACGATGAAAGAATCAGCTGAAATGTTAGAAGCTGAAGTAGTAACAGTCGTTTTATATTCGGATTCTTCATTTAAAAATATACAATTTGCCTCATCTAATATAGAATTAAATTCTGAATTTATGAAAATAGATTCAGAAAATCCACTTATTAAAATAGCTTCTGAAAAACAAAATTCTTTCGTAATAACAGACGAAGAATTACTGCCCCAAAATATAAAATCTTGCGGAATTTCAATATTTTCTTCTGTAATGGAAAATAAAGTATTTGGATTACTAATATTTTTATCAAAAAATAAAATCTTTAATGAAAAAGATATAACAACCGCAGATTTAATATCCAAAGAAATAGCAGAAATGCTCAAAAATTTAGATAAAACAGAAAACACAGTAATAAAACACTTAATAAGAAAAAACGAAAATGAAGAATATAAAGATTTTTTCTTAAAAACAGGTGAAGCACTATCTTATGCAACAGACATAAATCAAATATTAAAATCACTTGCTGAAATAAGTGTAAACTATACAGGAGCAGATTATGCAACAGTTTCATTAATTGAAAACAAAAAAATTACAAGGCAATTATATGCTCAATCACCAGATGAGTCTTCAGAAATAACAACAATTATTAGAAAACATAGTTTTATAAATACAATTAATGAAAATATAATGTTTGAAACATCTTACAAACCTACAAAAAATAAACAAACAGGTATCAAACATTATTTTGGACTTCCAATAACACATAAAAATGAATTAACTGCCATTATAAATATATATTCATCATCAGATTACCTTGATATAAATGATGAAAAAATAGAAATGCTTGAAGCAACTGCACGCCAAGCAGGTCTTGCTATTGAAAATGCCAGAAATTATGAAAATGAACAAAGAAGACTTAGAGAAGCAACAGTTTTATATGAAGCAGTAAGAGCTGTTAGCCAATCAACATCTATGAACGAACTACTCTCTGTTACAATAAAAAAACTCTCTCAAATTGCAAAAGTTGACTGTTGTGTAATATTTTCTTATGAAAAAGAAAGACATCAACTCGTTTTTTCTGCTTGTTCAGATTCTTTAACAGAAATCCAAATAAACACACTTAAAAATTTAAGATTATATTCAGATGAAATAGACCCAGATATATGGGAAATGTTGGTAAGAGGCATACCATACATATTTAAATATGGAAATTTAACTTATACAACACCAATGAAATATATATCGAGATTATTTCAACCTGCTGGAGATTCAATAATACTTCCATTAATAGCAAGAGAAAAATTAATAGGTCTTGTCTATCTATATGATTCTACATTTCAAAATCACTTCACATTATATACGACAAACTTATTAAAAACAATGGCAATGCAGATTTCTATTTCTATTCAGAGAACAAATCTCCATGAAAACATAGAAGAACAGGCAGAACAACTAAAAACATTATTAAATATTTCTTCAATATTGCCTACAGCAAGAAGTACCTCTAAAGTATCAAAACTAATTACCGAAAAAGCATTTGGTTTAAAAAGTGTAAAATCAGCGGTATTAATTTTGACTAATGAAGAGACGCAAAAAGAAGAGGTAACATCAAAAAAGAATATACCTGAAGAACTCGATTCAGACGAATTACAAATAAAAATTGCACAACTTGCCAAGAAAACTCACAAAGCACTTATAAGTTTAGAAGCTGGAAAAATACAAGATCCTGAGCTAAAACATCTGCTCAGAAACAACACAAGACATATTATTTCAATTCCTTTTATATCTAAGAAAAAATATATAGGTTATTTAAACCTCTTTTCAGATAAAGGAGAAATATTTAAAAAAAATGAGATAAAATTATTTAAAAGTTTTTCTGAGCAAGCAACATCTGCAATTAAAAATGCGACACATGAAGACAATGTCAAAAACAAAATGAAAGAACTTGCAATTCTATTTGAATCAAGTAAATTTCTAAATTCATCTCTGAATAGAAATATGGTATTGGAAACAATAACAAGACATTTGGTGAGATATACAAATTCAGATGCAATTTCTGTTATGCTCGCAGAAGAACAAAATCATGCTTTTGGATATAAAAAATTACTCAGAATAGTAATGTCTTCTGGAATTGACAAAAGCTATGAAAGAAAAAAATTCAATATAAACGATAGACTTATAAAAGAAATTATCTGTTCAGGGCAACATGTTCTAAAAACATATAAAGGAGAAAATGATAAAGATTTTCCTGAATCACTTTTAAGAATAGGTTTAAAAACGATACTTGCCGTCCCAATGGAACATAGAGGCAAAATTATAGGTATTTTAAATGTATATAGAAAAAATCCATCCCTATATAATGAAGCAGAAATAAGTTTATTGTCAATTTTGGCAAATATGTCTGCTAGTGCAATCGAAAATGCCGAGATGTTTGAAAGTCAAAGGGCTGTAGCAAATATTTTGCAATCAATAGTCATGCCTCGCCAAGAATACAAGTTCAAAAATGCAGATATTGGTTATAAATATATTCCTTCAGGTGATATTTCAGGCGATTATTTCGACATGTTTCAACTTGATGAAAACAGATTTTCTATAGTAATTGCAGATGTATCAGGTAAAGGTCATTCTGCAGCAATATATACGGTAAGGGTAAAATATCTATTGAAAGCCTATGCTTTGGCTGGCTTCTCTCCTGCTGAAATACTTACCAAAGTAAATACTTCAATAATTCCTGAAACTGAAGACGATAAATTTATAACACTTTTCTATCTTGAAATAAATGTAAAAGATAAAACATTAAAATATAGTTCTGCAGGACACGAACCAGTTTTATTGTACAATTCAAAAAATAAAAGCAGAGAATATTTAACAACAGAGGGAATGATTATTGGAATAACAGAGGAAGCAGAATTTGAACAAGAAACAAAAACATATCAAAATGGCGATATTTTAGCTCTCTATACTGATGGAATAACAGAAGCTGTAAATGAAGAAGAAGAACCTTTTGGAACAGATAAAATATGTGAGGTAATAAGCAAAAACTCAAAAAAACCTGCTCAATTTATAGCAAATTATCTACATTCAACAGTACAAAAATATACAAAAAGAAAACTTCACGATGATTTTTCTTTAATAATCGTAAAGTTATAAAGAGCTTCAAATTTTGAATTGCAACTTTTGGTGTTCATTATTCTAATTGACATTGTGAACTACTCGGTAACAAGTTACCGAGTAGTTCACATTTTACTCAAAATTCCAATTTTTCACACCCTACTTTTCTGCAACAATGAAAGCATGCAATTCATAAAATCCACATACTTTTATATTTTTAAATCCGTATTTAGATAATAAATTTTTCCAAAAGTCGATTGTCTCTAATTTTCCCTTTTTTATATACCAATATAAAGCAGAGACTGCATTATATAAATTTTTATTAATTGTATTTAGAACTCTTGTATTTATGATTATTTTCCCATTTGGGTAAAGTGCATTATATACTTACGGCAATACTATATCTCTTTTCTTTTTGTGTAAAATATTTGAACATAAAATATTATTATATTTTTCTTCAATTTGGTTCGTCAAAAAATTAAATGCAAATATATTAATTTTATCTTGCAAATCATATCTCTGAACATTTTCTTTTGTCAATGGTATTACTTTTTCTAAATCACAAGATGAAATTTTTAGATTTGGATATTTCTTTGCAAATTCAATACTATATAGACCGTGTCCAGCCCCCAAATCCAAAAAAGAACCCTCTATTTTTATATTGTCAAGTGATTTTAAAAGAGTTTTAATCTCCTCACTATATGCAAAAACTCCTATTTTAGAAAGTCTTTTTGAATTCCAATTAGGTTCTGGCGAATCTATATCCTCTTTTGAATGTAATTTTTCAAATACCAGTTGAGAAATCTCATTATCCTGTGGAAGATAAGACGAAAGCACATCAAGCCTATCAAGAAAAGCAAAATTAGGTATATACTTTTCATTTAAATATAAAATATTGTTAGATTGTAATATAATCCACCCTTTTTTCAAAATAGCTATTATCAAATTAATCAAATATGGATTGTATTTTTTAGAAAGTTCTTCTTTAGTAATACCTTTTGAAAGTTCTTTTAAT
>JBGUKW010000189.1:0-13656 GCA_045114665.1 Candidatus Xenobia bacterium
TGATGGAAGTTTAGAAAAAGAACAAATTCGTGAACAAATAGAAGAACTGATGTCTTATGTAAATAGAGAAGCCATACAAAAGAATAAAAGTGTAGCTGAGACAATGAAAACAGAATTTACTCCACCAGAAGACGGAAAAATAGCTGGATATTACACAAATGAAATGAGTGCTTTAGTTGAGACATTATACAAATTAAAAGGCAAAATGATAGTTGAGCCAATATCTGAAAACTATGTTCTTCTAGGTGATAAATTTTCTGTAAGATTTAAAATACAAAAATATATTCCAAGTGTATTTCATCAAGACGACCCTATTATATATGGATATATAGACGGAACAAAACCAAATGAAGAAGTATTGGCAAGTCTTTCTAAATTGATAATAAGGGCAAAAATAATTGCCATAAACAAAGGAATGATAGAAAACCCAATAACCCAAACCCTCATAGAAATAGGAAGAAATGAATTGATAAACACAGCAAAAGAAATAACAACAAAAGGAACTAAATGCAAGGTTACTATAAAAGCACTAAAAGAAACTGACAACAGAGGACCACTTGAAATATACATGGAAGTAGATTAATCATGAAATCAACGATAATATTAAATTATGATAATAATGATATAAAAGAAACTCCTTATATATCATCCTGCTTTCCATTTATGGAAGTAATTCCGTCATTTAATATAAAAAATGAGCATTTTTATGTACAGATAAAGTTTCTTGACATCGACAACAAAGAATCAGAATGGCTTGATTTTGGTTATTGGTATTTCAGTGGAAAACAAGAAAGAAAATTAAAAGACGAAAAAATTTCAATAGATACTGACTTAATAACATCTGAGAAAAAATTAAAAGCCTGTAAATTAAAATTTATTTCAGATGAAAAACTAAAAGTAAATTCAATAGCTTTATCATTTAGTGATGAGATATTTGAGATAGGAAAAATAAAAGATGATGGATATATACCAAAACCAATATGTTTAAATGTTCCATTCAGAAGCCAAATGAAAGAAAATCCCAAAATAGCACAAAACATCTGTTCCTCAACTTCTGTTTGTGCTGTTGCTGAATATTATGGGATAAATATAAAAACAGAAGAATTTGCAAATATTACCTATGATGAATATTATAAAATGTTTGGTCTTTGGTGGAGATCGATTCAAACAGCCCATAAATTTGGATTAAATGGTTTTGTGAAATACTTTGAATCATTTAAAGAGGTTGAATATTACTTAAATTTAGGAATCCCTGTAATTTCATGTATAAGTTACAAAAAAGGAGAATTGACAGGTTCAAAGACAGAAAGTTCACTTGGACATGTAACAGTTATAACTGGATTTGATAAAAATGGAAATGTGATTTGTTGCGACCCTGCCGAAAAAGATGAAAAAGTAGGGATAATGGTATATAAAAGAGATGAATATGCCTCAGCGTGGTTTTCTTCTGCAGGTGGTGTTGGATATATCTTGACAAAGTAGAACTTGTGTTTATGAACGGAGAGAAAATGACCAATATTGCCCACGGAAAATTTTTTTTTAGTTCATAATAATTTTCAAAAATATTAACATTGTATCGTATTTTTGAAAATTATTTAACTGCAAAATTAATAAAAAAAATGGATTTCCATAAGAGTGAAAAAAACGAGAAAAATTGGATATTTTACAAACACTCCCTAATAATACTTCATTTCTTCCTTTTATATAGAGAAGAATAGACAAGGCAAAAAAGACAAAAATGACGAAAGGACAAAAAAAATGATTTTTATTGGTGAAAAAATAAATGGAATGTTTTCCACAATAAGAAAAGCAATCGAAGAAAGAAATTCCGAAATTATAATAAAAGAAGCTGAAAAACAGCTTGAAGCAGGTGCTGATTATCTCGATGTAAATATTGGAACTGCAAAAGACAAAGTAGAATCTATGAAATGGCTTGTAAATACAATTCAACAGATACCAAATGTCAAACTATGTATAGATTCTCCAAATCCTGAGGTACTCGAAGAAGGAATTAAACTATGTAAAAATAGACCTTTTTTAAATTCTGTAAGTGCCGAACAATCTAAAATTGCAAAAATAATGCCCATTGCCCAAAAATATAATACAAAATTGATAGCACTCGCAATAAGTGAAAATGGAGTACCTGCTGACAGTGATGAAATAATTGCAAATTCTGCAGTCATAATGGAAGCCACAGCAGAATATGGAATAAAAAATGAAGATTTATACATCGATCCTGTAGTTCTTCCTGTAAATGTTTCACAAGACAATCCCAAAAAAGTTTTAACTGCAATTTCTGCAATAAAAGAACTCGACATTCCTGCTCCAAGAACAATAGTTGGATTGTCAAATATTTCACAAAAATGTTCTGATAGAAAAATTATAAACAGAACTTTTCTTGCAATGGCAAAATATGCTGGATTAGATGCAGCTATTGTAGATGTATGTGATGAAGAGCTTATAAAAACAAATCTCACATCAGAAATTTTGTTAAATCAAACGATATATTGCGATTCACTTTTGAAAAAATAGAAAGGAAAAAAATATGGCGATTATTCAATTCATAGTATCATTAATCATATTAGGGTTCTTTTATTCAAAAATGATTAAAAGAGAAGTACCATCACCTATAGGCAAGGCTCAAGCTATTGCTCCTATTTTTGTTGGACTTATATCACTTCTATTATCTTTTGCATTCTTTCTTTCAATTGCAATTGTTTGTTCTAAATTTGGCTATTCCATCAAAGACAAAGTTGATATATTAGCTTCATTAATTTCAGCCTTTTTAATCGCTGGTCTTCCAGAAGAAATAGCAAAACTATTGATGATCCTTTTGTCATTATGGATATTCCGTAAAAAAATTAGAAATGTATATGAGTACATGTTGATAGGTGCTGGAGTTGGATTTGGTTTCACTTTATTTGAAGAATTTTTATATGGTTCACATGGAATATCTATGATTGCAAGGGTTATCATAATTGCAATGCATATGTTTCTCGGAATAATCATGGCAAAGCACTTAGGTATAGCCAAATATAATAAGATTACAGGCAAGGGAAATGTTGCCAAAGAATATGCTTTAGCACTAATAATACCTATAGCCCTCCATACCATTTATGATGCCTGTACAGCTTGTAATTATCTTTTGAAAAGTAAAGATGATAACACAATAATGATAGGTATAATTTTAGGCATTATAGCTGTTATTGCTTTTTTCATAATTCAAATTAAAATTCTTATTGACTTCAAAAAAGATACAGAAAAATATTGTGCTATGGAATTTATTCCAACAGCTAATGGTGAAGCCGAAGTAAAATCAGAAGTAAAAGAAACTAATGTTGAAGAAGAAAAAGAAAGAAATTAGTAAATTCCTATAATTAATCTGCTTTCAGTAATAGTAATAAAAAATGACGCTCTATAAGCTAATTATTAGAGCGTCATTTTTTATTACTATTACTGAATTGTATTTGAATTTTGATTATAAGCCTTAGCTACACATTTCCATTCACCATTCATTTTTAATAAAAGCAGAACATCAGTAAAATCAATTCTGTTTCCCCAACCTTCTTCAAGTACACGAACAACTGCTAAAGATTCCTCTACAAGCAAAACATCTACACGAGCTTTAAAATTATCACCACCAGAAACAGTATCAACATTGTGATAAAACTGTTCAATAGAACCATGTTCTAATTTACCATCCAAATATCCAAACAAAACAGCATCATCAGTGAACAATTCCTTTGCATATTTGCTATTACCTTCTGCAACACTTTTGACAAATTTCATTGCAGCTTCTTCAACTGCTTGGTACTCTTTTAATTCAGCTCTCATTTTGAAACCTCCAAATAATTTGATACATTGACATTCATTAATAGAAGCACTATAATTATAATAAACATTAAATATAAAAACAAGTACGCACTTTAAAGATATATACTATCTTGGAGGAAAGTATAATGATTAGAAAATGCATATCTGATTGCAGTCTGAACGAAACAGGATTTAATTATACAATGTCCTTGATTCAGGGAAAATATAAAATGTTCATTCTATATACTTTAATGGAATTTGGAGTTGTTCGTTTTAATGAAATGCAAAAATACATAGGTACAATTACCTTTAAAACACTCAGCTCAGCATTAAAACAACTGGAAGCAGATAATTTGATTATTAGAAAAGAATATCCACAAATTCCCCCAAAAGTAGAATACAGTCTATCTGAGCGTGGAAAATCTCTTATGCCAATTCTCGACCAAATGTGTGAATGGGGAGATCAAAATAGAATAAAAAAATGAAATTTTATCCAACTTCCAAAATACAGGGTGAAATAGATAATATACCTGCAGATAAATCAATATATCACAGAGCCGTAATTTTGGGATCGCTGATAAAATCAACATCTGAGATATACAATATTCCCAATGGTCAAGATTGTTTATCAACTGATGAATGTATGAAAAAATTGGGAACTAAAATAATAAGAGAAGGCAATAAATGTTTTGTCAAAGGCAATAATTTTTATGAATGTTCCACTTTAAATGCAGGAAATTCAGGAACAACAATAAGGCTTTTATCAGGCATTTTGTCTTCTCTTCCTTTTATTTCTTCAATAACAGGTGATGAATCATTAAAAAAACGCCCAATGGAAAGGATTATACAGCCTCTTGCACAATTAGGGGCTAAAATAACAAGTTCAAATGGAAAAGCCCCACTAACATTTTATCCCTCTAAATTACATGCAACTTCTTACAGACAAATAAAAGCAAGTGCCCAAGTAAAATCTTGTTTTCTTCTTGCTTCTTTAAATGCAGAAGGAACATCTTCATATATAGAACCACTTCCAACAAGAGACCATTTGGAAAAACTATTGCTTTTAGCTGGTGCAAAATTAAATAAAATTGGAGATAAAATAGAAATAACAGGAAATGCAAAATTAAATAGCTTTAAAATCACAATACCTGCAGATATTTCTTCAGCTTCATTTTTTATTGCCTCAGCTCTACTCTCAAAAAATGGAAATGTAAAAATAAAAAATGTAGGCATAAACGAACACAGAATAGGCTTTTTAAATGCAGTAAAAAAAATGAACGGCTTTATTGAAATACAAGATGTTAAATCAAATGAAGCAGGAGAACCAATTGGAAATATAATAGCAAAAACAAGCAATTTAAAAGCCATAGAAATAGAAGCAAAAGATGTCCCGTCAATGATAGATGAGATTCCTATTTTAGCTGTACTTGCTACACAAGCAGAAGGCAAAACAAAAATAACAGGTGCAGGTGAACTGAGGAAAAAAGAGAGTGACAGAATTTTTTCAATGTGTAGTGAACTAAAAAAAATGGGGGCAAATATAAAAGAATTTGAAGATGGATTTGAAATAGAGGGAAAAACAAAATTAAAAGGGGCTGAACTTGAATCACACGGAGATCACAGAGTTGCAATGTCATTAATTATCGCCTCAACTATCTCTGATTCACCTTGCAAGATAAAGGGAATTGATTGCATAAATATTTCATATCCAAATTTTATAGAAACACTGGAAAAATTGACAAAATGAGTCAAGATTCACAACAAAAATTTGAAAGTCAATTCAATATAGCAAAATATTACACACATGAAGCAAATAAGACAAACTATATTATAAAACTCAATATAAATCCGTAAAACATACTTTTATGAAAACAAAATGAATGAAAATAATTTAGAAAATCTATTTCAAATAAAAAAATACAAAAATATTATTGAATTATCTACAAATTCAATGGATATTAAAAATTTTTTTTTAACAGAAGAAGAAAAGATTAATAATTTTATTGTGAATATTATTACTTTCATAACAACTATTATTACAATAATCTTACCAATTTTAATATTTGGTTCTGAAGTAACTAATAATATTTTTTTCTATATATATATCTATACCCTTGGTTTACTTATTATATCTCTTGTGTATAATATTATGATGGAGATAATTGGAACAAATGTGAATATTAGACTAAAATTTTCTACATTTAAGGGTTTAGAAATAATTCCAGATAAAGAAAATAAAAATTCAATTTCTATCAAATCTAAAAATATTTCTGAAATATCTTTTAAAAAAGGAATTTTTAAATACAAAAAAATCTTACAAAAAAATGATGTATTTGATCCTGATAAAAACAAATATAAACATAATACAGAAGATATAAAAATAATATTAACCACTCATACTCCTATCATTTCACCTTATAATAATTCTGAATATTCTGAATTATTATTGATAGAAGGAATAGATAGAAGTAAAATGTCAGAAGTAAAAATATTAGTAGAAGAAATTAAACAAATTTTAAATATATAAAACTCCTCAAAATCCAGTATAAAAATTGGCTGGATTTTTTATTTGCTTTTTATTTTAGAATATAGTATAATATATGGCAAAAATTTTAAAGATATAAAAGAGTATATAAAAAATGAAGATAGACAAAAAAATAATTTGCATATTTATGATGATAATTATGTTGCTTGTCTGTACTATGCAAGATGTATATGCAAGAAGGTATAAAGCAACAAAAACACAAACAGCTAAAGATACAAAATCTAAAGATAAAAAAAATACGAAATCAAATGATAAAAAAGAAGCAAAACAAACAAAATCACATAAAACGACTAAAACAGCAGATGCAAGAGACATAAATTTCAATGAAATAAAATCTCTAAAAAAGATGTACAAAAATTATATATTGTATGCAGACCATGGCAAAGATATAAACACATATAACATGGCTCAACTTGCTATTCTCCTTGAAAATTGTAGAGAGAAAGGCATAAAAACAGATATTTCAGAAGATTGTATTTCTTTTGTAGTCGATATGTACAAAGGACAGGGAAGATTTTGTGAATCTGATTCAAATGACGAAGATGCAGATTCAATAACATCTGCCTATGCTTTCTTAGCTCTCGCAAAGAAAAGAGCAACTGCAAATGGTGAACTCAAAGAAAAAATCAATAAAATTATAGACGACATAATAAAAACAAAGATAATACCTCTAACAAGCAACTACTCAAAAAATGAATACCTTGAAAAAGACGGAGTTAACTCCCCTACTTGGCTTGTAGAAGGAAGAGGAGACACAAGTTCACTATATATCCTTGCACTTTGTGAAATGTACAAAAAAGACAAAAGTGAAGAGATAAAAAATTATATAAAAATGCTTTCAGATGGTGTAAAACAATTTACAACTCTAAAATATGATGAATTTCCATATTGTGCCCACTATGAAAGCGTTGCAAATCCACATATTTTTACACTTTCAGCAAATAGACAAACAGAAGCACTTTCAAAAGCTGGCGAACTATTAAAAGACAAAGAACTTACAATATCTGCAAAAAATGAAGCAGATAATTTAATCGTTCATCTTTTATCATCTTATGGTCCAATCTGTGGAATGGCACCAAGTCCTGTTATTTATCCACAGACATCACAAGGTGCTCAAGTCATAACAGAAAATTTAATAGCATTGGCTGAAGCAACAAAAGACAAAAAATATGAAACCCTTGCAGGAATTTCCGCTTCTTGGTTTTATAAAGGTAATACAGCAGGAAAAAATATGTACGATCCAAAAACAGGAAAATCAAAAGTATTTCTCGCAGGAAATGGCGTTTCCGATGATACAAACCTTGAATCTGCAATAGAAGCACTTTCCACATTGGTTTCAATATATAAAACAGAAGGTTGGGATTACAGACTATATAAGGAATTAAAAAAGCCACATAGCTATATAATTTTACAAGCAGAAGAGGGAAAAGCCGTTAGAAAAGACTATGAAATCGAAGACATAGGCTATCCAAGTGGCATGATGGGTTCTCTTGTAGCAATCAAGAAAGAAAATTCTTTTTGGCTTCGTTTTTCAATAGAAGAAGATGATGAATATGCTTTTAATCTTTGTTATCTTAAACAGAGTGGTTTTGGAGTTTCAACATCGATTTTGATGAGAATTGATGGCGACAAAATTTACACAGTTCCGCTTGCTGGCTCTCAAGAAGATACATTCATGTTTATGCAGGAAGTTCTTGAAAGAAGAATTTTACAAGCTGGATTGCACAGTATGGGAATAAAATTTAGTGGTCTTTTACTTGGAAAAGCAGCAAAAATAGATTCAGTAATATTACAGCCACTATCCCAAAGAAGAACTTTTGAAAATGAAGAAGGAGAAAAGCTAACAATAGTAAAAAGTTTTCACAGAGATAATAAAAATTACGCTTTATCTAATCTTTCCAAAGATAATTATAGTTTAGAAAACTGCACATACACTTCTTCTGCAGGAATTTCAAATGCAAAAATAAATAATTCTTCAGAAGTATTACTTCCTGCTTATGGATATTTAATTTTTGAAGGAAAATAACATGGCACAGTATCAGTATAAAGAAAATAAAGTTGCAAATATATTGAATATCATTGGATGTATTATTCCAATAATAATTTGGTTTTATATCTCATTTACAGTAAAAGATTTTACAAATTTTCAAAATGGAATTGGTATTCCAAAACAATTTGTAACACCATTTCAAATTGTTTTAGTTATATTGCTGTTATTTATTCCAATGTCTCATCTAAGCCGAAGATTTAGGCAGAATAGTCTAAAAGTTACAACATCAAGAAAGGGACTTACCGTATCTGATTCAACAAAAGAACTAAAATTTTCTTGGCATGAATTGACTAATTCCACAATAATATATGGATATTTTCCATATGCACAACAAAGCAAAGATATTATGCCAAGAAAGTTAATATTGAGAAAACCTCAAACACAAGAACAACTACCTAATATAACGGAAATAGACAACAATCCTTATGGAATGTCTTTTCCTAATATGCAGGAACTTGTAGATGAAATAAGAACAAATGAGCCAAAGATAAAACAGGAAATTATAGGGGTAGAAAATTATTGTCCACACTGTAAAACAAAGATTACAAACAATTTATGTAAACAATGTAAAGGCAATATAAAAATGGTCCCAAGATGGCAAAAACTGTTTTATACAACAAAATTTTCTGCAATTCTTTTGACAACATTGTTATTTTTAACAGGCAATAAATTGTTATGTATTTTGGGCATAGTTCTTGCTATCCCATTTGTTTTTCTGCTTACTTTTATAGCATACAGAAAAGATCAAGTTATGAATCAAGAAAATAAAAATAATAATAAATAAAGGAGCTTACAAAAATGAAGGTACTAAAAGATTTGAAGGAAACAAGACCTGGTCTTACAATTGTAGAACTGACTGGAGATATTGATTATGTCTCTTACTCTGAACTAAAAAAACTGTTTTCCAAATTGATATCATCTGGTCATAAAAACATCATAATAGATTTTACAGACACAAAACATATTGACAGTAGCGGAATCGGTGCTGTAACATCTGCAAACATAAAAGTAAATTCATTGAATGGAAAGCTATATCTTGTAAGCTCCAAAACTGAAATAAACAAGATATTTGACATAACGGGATTGAGTAAAGTTATGAAAATATATCCAAATGTACAAATGGTACTTGATGAAATAGAAGCGAACTAAGTGAACCAAAAAATCGTGTTAAGAAAAATTTCTCAACACGATTTTTTTTATGTTTTTTTAAATAAACTCTTTATGCCAGTTTTTAATTTTCTTTAAAGAAATTTGCAATTCAATTCATCAAATAAAGGTTTTAATTTTTCTTTAACTTCTTCGTTTTGTATTATTCTTTTGTAAAATTCTACTTCAGTTTGTCCCTCAACAAATAAAACAATACATTTATTCATTTGATTAACGCTCCAAGTATTCATCAATATTTGAAGAGTTATCACTAATAAGAGAAAATAGATAATCCCCCATCCCCATATCTAAATCTTCTGCATCTTTCAATAATTTTTTTCTACCTGTTTTTTTGAAAGAAAAAAATTCTGCTACTCCTTCTTTTTTATTTAAACCTACATAAATCCATTTAGGGTCTATAAAGTTAATAATATAAGGAGAATGACTTGTTATAATAAGTTTACATTGATCTAAAAGTTGTAAAATTATTTGAATATATGCTTTAAATAATTTTGGATGCATTGAATTTTCTGGTTCTTCTATTGCTATTAGCGAAATGTTACCTATGGAAGCAATTATAATTTTTGTTAGGATTGTAAAAATTCTTATTGCTCCATCAGACATTGAAGAAAAATTTACATAATCTATCAAATTTTTATCTTTAACTGTCAAGAAATATGCTTTAGGAGAAATAATATTTTTATTTTGTATATCATTGATATCTGTTGCATTTAAAGAAAATTCTATAACTTGTAAATCCTCAATATTTGGGAATAACTCTTTATATGTATTTATCAACAATTCATATTTATTGGGGTATCTATTTCTTAATTCAAATATAATACTTGGCAGACTTTCAACAGAAATTTCATTTTGAGTTTTGTTAATAACAATTTCTTGAACATAAAGACTATTTTTGGCATCTAAAGTTTTTTCTGTGTGAAAAGTCAAAGAATTTATTCCTTTTATAACTTCTAAATAATATATATTATCATAAGCCTGTAATTTATTAATAACAAGCTCATTAGATTCTATTTTAATTTTCGTAGAACATTTGCCTGTTTTAGAACTTTTATATTTTGCTTCTTCTTCAGTTCTATTTATTAGTTGAGTAAATTTATTACCTTTTTTATCTGTTTTAATTTTTAAGGATTCGTATATTATTTTAGGATTAGGTAATGCCCAGTTAAATTTAAATTCATAATAAACATAATAATTTTGAGAATTTAAATTCATTAATAATTCAATAGCAAAAGTAAAACTTTTATTATCAATAGCTTTATTAAGAGGAATAAACTTTGTACTTGACATTAATTTTACTTTGTCAATAGGTCTTCTTTGAATAAAAGATATTGCAAATTCTAAAGCAGATAATACATTTGATTTACCAAAATTATTTAAGGCAACTAAAGCAGTTAATTTATCAAAATTTATATTAATATTTGATAAATTTTTGAATCCATCTATAAATATTTTTTGTACTTCCATCATTATTTTTCCTCATTTTATTTTATAATTATATTCTAAAGGTAAAATATTTTTCCTTTTCATTCAAAAAAAACAATAAAATTACAGTATTTTTAAAATAAAAAGGAAAAATAAATTTCCTTTTTATAAGTTTTAGTAGATTTAAAGTTGCATTATAATAATTTCAATACACGCATAAAAAAAGGGACTGTGAAAAAATATTAACTTTTTTCACAGCCACTTTTTTTGTTTTATATAATATATTTTTTCGTTATGTGGAAAATAAAGGAAAAATAAATATTTTCTATAAAAGCCATTGCAAATTTTTATTTTATCAGCAAAGGTTATAAAAATTTTAATTATTATTTATTTTTCATTTTTTTTATATCTTTTTCAACTTCATCTTTATTTATTGTATAATAATCAAAAAATTTTATAAGATTTGGATTATCTATTCTTTTATCTATTTCGAGAAAATTATTTGATTCTATTATTGGATTTACAATAGATTTTTCATCTTCTGTTAAATTGGAATAATCTCTCCACCAATTATATACATTATTTTCAAGCTCAATATTTTCAAAATATTGCCTATATATAATCATTACTTCAGGCATATATAAAATTTTTCGAAATTCATCAATATCTTTTCCAAATGCTTTTTCAAAAAAACTAAGCCCTCTTCCTATTTTTCCTTTTGTTGAATTTAGAACAGCCTGTATTGCTCTTATAAATTTTCTATTCCAATATATCCCAATATAATCTCTATTTTTACAATAATCAATAATATCTATTGGGTGGTACTTCATAGGAAAAGAATAAATATCAAGATTTTTATCTCTATGTTTTTCACATAGTTTTACATTTAAATCAAGTCTATAATATAATTCTTCAGGTTTATCGTCAAAATTGTATAATAAATAATTAGAAAGATGATTATGACCTGCTTCAAGAGCTGTTTCAACAGCTTTAATATAAGTTTCTTTCAAATTCCAATGATCAAAAGCAATGCGAACAGGTTTTATTGACAATTCTGCCAATTTTTCCATATTTTCTTTTTTTATTAATCTTGAATCTATACCTTGATTAAAATCGACATATCTTTTATGTTCTTTGGCTAATCTACCATAAAATTTTTCAAAAAAAGGAGCTATATCATCTTTAGTTTTTAGGATATTTTCTTTGGTAGCAGTATAATCATATAATAAATAGTTATCTTCTAAAATCTTTTTTGAATCTGCTATATCAATATTTTTAGAATCCAATAACTTATTAAATTCTTTTACACACAATTTTATATAAGCTCGATCATTATATCCCTTTTCCAAATTAGTAACAGCAATCTCATAAAAATTTTGTGTTAGTAAAGTTGCACCTTTATAAAACCCTGCTTTCTTTATATCATTAACTATTTCATAAAAACAAGGAGAAGCCAATACATTATTATCAAGTAATTTTAAATCTCTTTTAGCTCCATATTTTTCTTCTGATTCCTTAATTCGTTCTGCAATAGGCAAAAAAGATTTATAATTAGGTTCTAATTTTGGAACAACACAAAATTTACACCTATTGACACAGCCTCTTGTTGTATAAGCATAATAAGAATCTGAATCAGGATATTTATAGTCTATCTCTTCCAAAATAGAATAATCAAGAGGTAAAGTATCTACAATTATATCATTACCTTTATCAAGAATTCCTACTTTATCAATAGCTCCTACTATTGGCTTTATACCAGTATCTTTTTCTAAATCACTTGACAAAATAGAAGCTAAAATACCTCCAACTTTTACTCCTTCTTCTGTTTTACACAATTTTTTAGCAAAATTTATAGTATCAACAGTTATATCATAGTAAAAAGTAAAAAGAGTAGTTATACAAACAACATCATAAATTCTATTATCTTCTTCAAAATATAATTCGTTTTTATAATAATTCCTATAAGACTTGAATAATTCTCTTATTATTGGATTTTCTGAATATTTTGGTATATCTTTTAAAGAATAAAGATGTCCTTTTTTTAGAAATTCTATTATATTTGGCTTATATGATTCCCAAAATATATCTTTTTCATTGAAATATAATTTTTTCTTTAACTCTTCGTAAATATCATCTAAAACTAAATCTTTAAGATCGCCTTTAAAAAATTTTACATTATCCCCTACCATTTTATAATAAGTTGACAATTTCATTAAAGGCATAGGAGGATATTTATTTTTATAATTCGGTTCAATTAAAAGTACATTTCTACCCATTTTTAACAATTATTTATTTTCTAATTCCTCTTGAATTTTTCTTATAATAGATAGAGCTAAAGATTTATCCAGCATATTGTTTATTATCTCATAAACATTAGTCAAAAGATTTTTTTCTTTTTGAGATAACTTTTTCAATTTATCAACCATCAAATTTGAAGAATTCATATTTAAAGGAATAATTTCTTGTTTTTCTTTTTCTTGTTCATAAGAATATTGTTTTTCAAGTGCATTATATACTTTATTCAACTTGTCATCAGCTTTAGCCTTACAATTTTTCAATATCTTTTCAGATTTTATAGCCTCTTCTTTTGCTTTTTCTCTTTCATTTTCTAATTTCTTTTTCTCATCTGCACTTATAAAACCACTTTTTTTCTTTT
>JBGUKW010000190.1:0-10854 GCA_045114665.1 Candidatus Xenobia bacterium
AATATTGTAACGATCTTCAAATTGGTCTTCCTGCTGAAATTGAGGCGAGAAAGAAACAGTACAATTTCTATCGAGATAAATTGTTGAGGTTTGAGCCAATAAATATAGCTAAGATTGAAAAAGAAATTGATGAAATATTGACAAATGAGCCAAATTGTGATTCTCTAAGAAGAGAAGAGAAGAGAAGAGAAGAGAAGAGAAGAATAATTGACGGATTGATTGCCTTGTATTGGTATGTGTATCAGGTAGCTCCTGTAAAATTAGAAAGTGTTGCAGGAGTTTATGATGGTACTCATAAAACACCAAAATATACTTCGTCTGGTGTAAAATTTGTAAGTGTTGAAAATATAAATAATTTATATGCAACTAAAAAATATATTTCTGAAGAAGATTATAAAAATTATAAAATAAAGCCTCAAATAGATGATGTTTTTATGACAAGAATAGGTTCTATAGGTATTTGTTCTGTAGTTAATTCAAATGAACCACTTGCTTATTATGTTTCTCTTGCTTTATTAAGACCAAATCATAATTATATTATTGGCAAATATTTAAAATATATAATAGAAAGTTCTATAGGTAAAAAAGAACTTGAAAAAAGAAGTTTATTAACTGCTATTCCTATTAAAATTAACAAAAATGAAATTGGAAATATTGAAATTCCAATTCCGCCACTTGACACACAAAAAAGAATAGTTGATATTTTGGATAATTTCGAAAAATATACAAATGATTTACAAGAAGGCTTACCTGCTGAAATCGAAAAACGGAAAAAACAATATGCCTACTACCGAGACGAACTACTGAGGTTTGAAAGAAAATAAATCTCCCCCAATAGCTACTATGAAGATTATATATAATAAAAAATGGGGCTGTGAAAAAATATTTATTTTTTCACAGCCCCATTTTTATTTCTGAAACAGAACTATAAAGTTTAAATTTTCCAACACCTTCAAAGGGCACAACATCCCAATTTATCATTTCTTCCACTCATAAGTATAAAAGAAATTATTATCAAGAACTTCTTTAACAAAAATAGTTATTGTAACTATTTTTGAGGTAGCTTCATCTTGAATCCAATATCCTGAAGGTGATTGCCAATCTTCTTCCCAGTCATCAAATTTAAGTTCAGTATCTATTTTACAAGCTTCTTCTATAGTCATGCCTATTTTCAATCCATTAGGTAAACATCCAATGAACCCTTTTTCAATCCAAATTTGAAAAAGTCTATCTTTAACAAACCAAAACCCTATTGTATTTTTTACATTTAATTCAATCCAAGGCTCAGGATTTGTACATATTTTATTATCAATAATTTTTTCAGAATATGATATTTTTTCTTCATCAAGAATTTTCTTTATGTCGGCAACAGAACTGTAAAGTTTAAATTTTCCAACACCTTCAAAGGGCACAACATCCCAATTTATCATTTCTTCCTCCTTTTATTTTTCTTTCTATTTATTTTGAAAAAAATTTTAGCCTTTTCATTGTTAAGTCCATTATATTCTTTCTTTGTCGCATTTACAATTTTAAATATTCCAATTTTATTTGTGCTTATTTTTACATCAGGAACTTTATGCCAGTTAGTGGGATCTAAAGAAACTTGCATTTGCATTATATTTCTGATGTTATTATGATTTTTTATTTCTATAATTACAGCTTTTGAAGTTTTGTGGTTTGATTTTTTTATATATGTATCATACCCTATTTTTTTTAGTTCACTTTCAATTTCTTGTGCTGTTTTATTATAAAAGAATTCTCTATTTGCAGAAATTCGTCTTGCGGTAATCCCACCCTTTTTAGTAAATAAAGAAAGTGGTTTCCAAACTTTTTTCTTAGTTTTTTTTCTTTTCTCTTTAGCTCTTTTCTGTTTTTCCTTTTCTTTCTCTTCAGCTTCTTTTTTTGCTTTCTCCTCGGCTTCTCTCTTCTTCTCTTGCTCTAACTGAAGTTTAACTTTTATTTGTTCTGCTAATTTTTTTATTGTTTGTTGCTCAATAATTAATTGAGGTGAAATGGAAGTTCCATTTGCAAGTTTACTGTTTGTCCTTCGCATTTTAATCTCCTTTTTTCACTTCTGATTTTTTTGTTTATTCTGTTTCTTATTTTTAGTTTATTGTCAGGAATAACAATCTTAATGCCTTTTTGAATTGCATAAGAAAATATGTCTTTAGCATTGTCATCTTCAGCACATACATCAAAAACAATAATTGTTTTTAATTTTTTCAAATACTTAACAGTGTATTTAATAGCTTCTTGTAATATTTGTCTTTCAATTAAATCTTTTATTATTCCCATTGTGCTGAAAGCAACAACATTACAATCTTCTAATCCACTTAGATAGGTGTCTAATTCATCAAGAGTGGGGAATGTTATATTTGGAATTACAGAAGCATGAAGTTCTTTCATTAACCAAAGAGAAGTAACTCTTGATTTTTTCAATCTATGTAAATTTTCAATGAGATCAATATCTCCAAGTTGTGAATAATCAGGAGATATAAAAAATTTAACACCTTCAAATCTTTTCTTAAATTCCTTTAATCGTTTTTCATTATCAAAATAAATGGCATTATATAATCCATTTTCACCATCAAAAACATTATCAAATAAATAAAAAGCAACTGCTGTCTTGTCTGTTTTGTGATAATCTTTTGGATTATTATAAAGGGCAATATGATCTGGATATACATCTATGTCACAAGCTAAAGCAGGCAAACCATATTTTCCAACAGGATAAGTCGAATTTGTTATATCCAAATAAGTGGCATTTAATTTTTTCTTCAAATTTTTTGGTATTTGTTTAAAAGTTCCATTTTTTCTTTTTTTCTTCTCGAACTTTTTCATAATTATCTCCTCTCTAATAATTTAAACCTAAATGGTTATTTTTTTATATATTATATTTTAATTATATAATTTTAAAAAATGTATATATAAATATTAAATTTTTGTAATATTTGAATTAAAAATTATTTCTTTTTCTACTTATTTTATATATGTTTTTTTTTATATATAAAGCTAAATATAAAAAATAGCAGTTTTGGAATATAAAACTACAAGGAAATTTAACATAATTGCATAATTAACAATTTATCCTTAAAATAAAGGAGGTTTTTTTATGAAAAATAAACATCCAGGTGTTGAATTAGAAAAAAAATTGAAATCAATAGGCATGAAAAATAAAGAGCTTGCAATAAGAACTGGAGTTACTGAAAAGCATGTATCTACGATTATAAATGGCATGAAATCAATAACAAATAATTTTGCAAGAAAATTAGAATATGCACTTGATGAGCCTAAAGCTGAATATTGGGTTACTTTACAAGCAAAATATGATAAAGAATTTAGCGATGAACAAGATAAATATAATATAGATAAAGACGAGTCTAAGGTATTAAAAGAGATAAAAATAATACTGCCATATCTATATGAAATTGGTGTTTTAAATGAAAGTGATGACAATATCAAAAAAATACTCGATTTAAGAAGATTTGCAAGAATTAGCAATTTAATTAATATTGCCAATTTGCCACATTATGGAGCATATAGGATACAGTTAAAAAATAATGTAAATATTAACCCTTATGTTCTATATTTTTGGCATTGTGCTTGTGAATATGTAGCAAAACAAGTAAAAATTGAAAATGAAGTAAATTATAATTTACTAAGAGAAAAACTTCCACTCATAAAAAGTCTCATGTTCTTAGAACCTCAAAACATAGAAAATGAATTACAAAAAATTTTTGCTGAATGTGGAATAGTTTTTAAAATAGTAAAATATTTTAAAGGAGCTCCTGTACAGGGATTTATAAAAAATTATTTATCAAAAAATATAATTTTGTGTATGACATTGAGACAGAAGAGAGCGGATATATTTTGGTTTAGTCTTTTTCATGAAATAGGACATATTTTAAACAAAGATGAAAATAATTACTTAGTTGATTTTGAATTTGCAAAAGGAGATGAAGAATTAGAGGCTGACAATTTTGCAAATAAAGAATTGATAAATCAGAATGATTATAAAAAATTTGTTGAAAATGATGTCTTTACTTTACCAGCAATAAAAAGATTTGCTAAAACTCAAAATGTACAGCCATATATTGTCATAGGGCGACTTCAGCACGATCAAATCATCGGTTGGGATGAATATGTAAATGAAATTCCAAAGTACGAATTTATGGAAAAATAATATGGGAAAAAATAAAAAACAAAATAAAAAATTTGAAGAAAAAATAGAAGCAAAAAAGAAATACGGACAGAATTTTTTGACAGATTCAACATTTGTTGAAAAAATAAAAGAAGAACTTAAAAAGAATAATCCAAAATTTGTATTTGAAATAGGACCAGGTACTGGAATTTTGACAAGAGAACTTTTGCAAGTTGCTAATTTTGTTGATTGTATTGAAATAGATAGAGATTTTGAAAAAACTCTTGGTGAACTAAAAAAAGAATTTGACAACAAATTAAATGTTCATTTTCAAGACATATCTGAATCAAGAATTGAAGATATCTTAACTTACAAAAATGAAAAGTACGATGTCTATGCAAATATTCCATATTATTTGACAACAGAAATAATAACAAAATTGATAGAAAATAGGAAATATTTTAAGGACATTTTTTTGACTGTTCAAAAAGAGGCAGGGGAGAGGATTTGTGCTAAAGAAGGTTCAAGGGAATCTGGGGCTATAACTCATTTTGTTGAATATTACGCAGAAAGAAAATTGTTATTTAAAATTCCCAAAACAGCTTTTACACCTGAGCCAAAAGTAGATTCTGCTTTTATACATCTTTCATTGAGAGAAAAAAATAATTTTGATTTGCCTTTTGAAAAAATAAAGCCTATCGTAAAAATCACTTTTGAACAGAGAAGAAAGACATTGAAAAATTCTCTCAAATCACTTGTTGAAAATCCTGAGGAATTACTAAAAAAAGTTGGTATTGATGAAAAAGCACGTCCAGAAAATTTATCTTTAAACGATTTTTACAACATAGCTAAAGAAATACAGAAATAGGGCTGGGAAAAAAAGTAAATAGAGGCAATGACAAAGTGGCAGGGCATATATTGGATAGTCTTCAACCACTTTTTTATTAACTAACACAACAAGTTAATTTAAGAAAATTATATAAAAAAATACTTTTTTCACAGCCCCTATGGTACTGGGTCATACCCGCCCTTTGTCCAAGGATTACATCGCAAAATACGATAGCCTCCCATCAAAACACCTCTAAGAGTGCCATATTTTTCTATTGATTCCCTTGTATATTGACTACAAGTTGGAGTATAACGACAAATATAAATATTATTTTTTTTCAAATTGGCACTTACAGTGCTTCTATAAATATCTATACAAAATATACATATCCTTGAAGAGGGCTGATAATTTACAGGTAAAAAATTTTCAAGAATAAGATAAAACAAGACAATAATTGTAATATGAATAGATTTAGGTAAATCTAAATTAAATTTCATGACAACTCACAAAGTTGGAAAGTTTTTCCAAAAATTTCCCAAATGTCTATTTGCAGAAATCATCTCTTCCACAATTCCACTTTTCAACATATTTTTTACAATATGTCCTATAGGTGGATGAAATTCTATTTTGTCCAAATCATCTATGGGAACAAAAGCAAGACTTTTTAATCTTTCTTCATCTCCAATCTTCATTGGAGAATCACCATCAATTTTACCGAGAAAGAACATATTTAAAATATGTCTGCTTCCATCAGGAGCAATACTCTCTGAACTAAAAAGAAATCGAGAAATAGATACATCGAGATTAGTTTCTTCTTTCATTTCTCTTCTTGCACAATTTGCTATCGTCTCTCCATATTCAAGCCCACCACCTGGAATGAGCCAATAAGATCTCCCATTTTTTATATGCTCGATCAAAAGCACTTTACCGTCAGATACAATTAAAATGCCTATTCTTATTCTTATATGATGTTCTTCAGACACAATAAATGCTCCATTCTCTATAGAAATGATTTACTCAAATTCTTCTTATTTTTTCCATCCCCAGAGGTCATTATTATACGCTTATATTCAGGATTATTAGGCGACTTGCTCTCAAAAATTATATCTGAATCATCTTTCCAAAATATATGTTTGTAAAATTCAGGTCTAAAAGGTTGTTTTTTGCCAAAATCTGAAATTCTACTGTCATATATTTTCTTTTTGATGTCGCCTGCCGTGTCAATAATAGTAATATGTTCTGAATAACCACCTTGCTCATCTTTCATTTTTGAATAACTCAAAACAGCAACAAACTTTCCATCAGATTTAAAGGCAGTGTAATAACTTGAAAGAGGATATCCCCACCAACCGTCATTCTCAGCACTTTGTAATTTTTTTACAGTCTGAGTATTTAAATCATAGAAACAAAGATTATTTCCCTTTTGCATTAAAAATCCTGTTGAATTAGGAGACCAAGAATACAAAAAGACTTCTTCTTTAAAACATTCATTAGCTATGTCAGAAGAATCACCATTTTCTTCAAGTTGTTTTACAGATATTTCCCAAAGTGATTTTCCCTTTACATTTGAAGGAAGAAGAAAAACAATATATTTTCCATTTTCTGAAGCTATATAATCACTACATTCTCTCTGTATCTCATCGAGAACTCCAATTTCAGGACGATAAATCCAAACAGCATCAGAAAAAACTCCGTCATTATTTACATGGGTTTTAAACAAAATATTTTCACCAACAATGCAAGGTTTATATATATATCCCTTCGAAGTTGGCATTTCCATTATTTTTATCTCTGCCACATTTTCATTTACAAAAGTAAGAATAGATCTTTTATTTTTTTCATATTTCAAAATTAAACGCTGTTTTGCATTCTTCTTAAAAAATATCGTTTCATCTTTAAAGTCTTCGGCTTTAGATGTTGTAATCTGTGTATTAGCATTGTCCGCAAATGAAAAAGACCAATCTTCTATAGTTCCTGAAGAATAATCATTTTTTGAATATATTATATCATCATCCGAAACAGATTTTATAATTATGTCCTCTTTCTGTTTTATATCAATAGAAGTACATTCTTTTCTTTCTCTCTTGTTAAAATCAAGAACTTTAATTGCGATTTTTGCTGTTTCCCCTTCTTTTTTATCGGATTCTTTTATGCTTAAATAAGCCAAAATTGAACCATCATCTGACAAAACAGGGTTGTAAAAACTCATGCCTTTTTCTACAGAAGATTTAAAAAAAATTGCCGAAAATCCAATCAAAACGACAGCAAAAAGAACAGATATTATGATCCATTTAGTCTTATCCATTTATTTCTCCAAGTTATAGCAATTTTCAAAATTACTGCGAATTTATTTTTTTCTTAGTATTTTTGAAAATTGCTGTAATAAATCATGCATCAAAAAATTTTTTTGCGATTTTCTTTGCTTGTGAAATAATTTCATCTTCGCCTTCTATTTTTCCATGTTCCATTATTAATTTTCCTTTACAAAAAACAGAATCAACAAAATTATTTCCTACAGAATATACTATGTCAGAATAAACATTAAATCCAGGTGTCATATCATAAATATTTGATTTTAAGACAAGAAAATCGGCATCATAACCTTTTTCAATTTTTCCTGACTTTATTCCAAATGCTTCAGCTCCATTTAAAGATGCTATCTGAAAACATTCTTCAGCACTCATCAATGCGGGATCATCATAGGCAAACTTCTGAAGTATAGAAGCCAATTTCATGCTTTCAGCCATGTTTAAATTATTATTAGATGAGCAACCATCAGTTCCAAGTGTTACTCTCACACCTGCATTTTTCATTTTACGGTAATCAAACGCCTTACCTACAGATAATTTCATATTAGAAATAGGATTATGTGAAACAGAAGCACCTCTATCCGCTATCAACTTTATTTCATCGTCATCAAGCCAAACACTGTGTGCCAACATAGTCTTTTCAGTCAAAAGTCCACAGGAATCAAGATAAAAAGCAGGTTTTATTCCATGGTCTTTTAAACAATCGTCATATTCTTTTTTCGTCTCAGAAAGATGTGTATGTATAAAGAGATCATGGTCTTTTGCAAATTTTCCAGCATATTTTAGCATTCTATCTGATACAGTATAGATAGCATGTGGGGCTATTGTAAAAATCATATTTGGAGTATCCAACTTAGAGACACGCTCATAAGTATCTTCTAATTCTTTTATTAACTTATCTGTATTTCCACTGTTGTCAATAAAAGTTGCACTTACTGCAAATCTCATACCCATTTCATCTGCTGCCTTTATGATTGAATCAATAGACCAATACATATCATTAAAAAAAGTTGTTCCTGTTTTTATCATTTCAAGACAAGCAAGTTTCGTTCCCCAATAAATATCTTCAGGAACTAATTTTGCCTCAGCAGGCCATATTTTTTCAGACAGCCAAGGTCTTAAAGGCATATCGTCTGCATAGCCTCTCAAAAGAGTCATTGCAGAATGTGTATGCGTATTAAAAAAAGAAGGAACAACTTTTTTATTTTCAGCATCAAAAACATTTTCAGAATCGACTATATTATTTTTTTTATCGACTGCAACAATATCAGTTATAATTCCATCTTTAATAAATATGTCGGAGATAACTCCATTTAAATCAGCATTTTTTACGATCATTTTCCATTCCAATTTCAGTTTTTATCTATTATACAATTTTGCCCCCTTTAAAATCAAGAGAAAAATAAAAATATTTATTTTTTTATAAATATTCCCTAAAAAATCATAAAAAGTAGGATTTTAGATTATAAAAAAGAAATATCAAAAATAAAACTTAACGAGGTAAGAAAATGAAAAAGAAATTATTGACAATATGTTCTATTATTTGTTTTTGTTTAATGATATGTGTAGCAACATCATTTGCAAAAGAAATCAAATGTCCAGGAGGCATTACAGCAAATATTCCTGATATATATCAAATTGACGAAGAAGATGAAGACAGCATATTTTTTGTTTCTGAAGAAGAAATGTCTATGATAATGCTTGGTATTGTTCCATTAGAACAAGGCGAGAGATTTACAGATGAAATGAAAGAAGAACTTCAAAAAGAACTTTGTGAAGAAAAAGATGTTGTTATTGAAAATGAAAGAACAGAAAATATCGGCGGAAGAAGTGTTTATGTAATGACTGGAAAAATGTTTATAGAAGACATACATATGAAAGCATATTTTTATGTTTTTGAATATAATAACAAAATTGTTTTCTCATTCTCTGTATGCAGAATGGAAGATACTAATAAAGAAGTAATATTCAGAGAAGTGATAAAAAGTATAAAATAAGAACTGTTAATTAGGTAAAAAAATGAAAAAACTTAAAGGGCTATAAAAAATAGCCCTTTTTATTTGAAAATATTTAATAGGATTTTGCGACTAATAAACAGAATAACAATAAATAAGAAAAAGAAGAGACTTGAAATCATGAAATATATAATTTCTTTTTTTGTTTTAATCACAATATTTTTACTAAATATACAAAATGTTTGGGCTGATTATGAATATAACATGAAAGATTGTTTCTATTTTTCAGTTCCAGATGAGTTTCAATCAGAAACACGAAAAAAAGACGAGGCATATTTTTCAAATACGGATGAAGAATCTGATATATATGTAATACTTCTTGATATTCCAAAAGATGAAAAAGGTAATCTTGAGGAAATGAAAAAGATAGTTTTAGGTGATATGTCAAAATTCATTCCTGAATATAAACAAATAGATGAAGAAAAAATCTCATCTGATTTGATAAATGGATATTTGACAAAAGCCACATCTCAAGGTGAAAATGAAAAAGAAATGAAGGTTGAAACGACAGTCTGTATTTCATCTGATCAAAAACACTATTTGATAATAAATATAATTTATCCCAAAGAAAAAGAAGATAAATACTCAAACCTATCAAATAATTTAGTTAAAAGTATAAAAAAGCAGGCTCAGTCAAAAGAATAAATTAAAACAGATGAAAATACTAT
This sequence comes from Candidatus Xenobia bacterium, assembly GCA_045114665.1. Taxonomy (GTDB): domain Bacteria; phylum Vulcanimicrobiota; class CADAWZ01; order CADAWZ01; family CADAWZ01; genus CADAWZ01. The sequence continues at coordinate 9,963 of JBGUKW010000190.1, forward strand.
AAAGGGGGAAATTTAAATGGAAAATCAAGATTTCAACGACACATTAAAAAATGTAGTAGAAGATGGTCTTGTTGTATGTTTGACATCTTATGAAAACATAAGCACAAATTTATATCTTCTCCTTCAACATCTAAGATGTCTTGTCGAGGATACAAGAGACCTCAAAGAATATGATGATCTCAATTCTGCTCTTTACTCGTTTTATTCATCAATAAGTGCAGCAAGAAAATATTTAACTGAAGTTGACAAACCAGTAAGAGATATAGCAAAATGGATAGAAGCTCACAATCCAGATGATGAAGATGATGAGGGAGACGATTAATGTATCCCCCTTCCATAAATAAAATAATGGCTATTTGCAAAAAAAATATAGATGACAAAATATCTATATTGATTGCCAAAATAGCATGTCAATATATGAGAAATTCATATATTGAAAATAAAAAATCATATTCATACTCAGAAAAAGATGTAAGGGACGCTTTTAAAAAGGCTTCCCTTGAATTTTTTGAGGGAAGTCCCAAGAAGGCAATAAATGCAACTGGCATAATATTACACTCTAATTTGGGGCGTTCTCCACTATCTAAAAGAGCTTTAGAAGCAATATATAATACGGCAAATTATTCACCACTTGCAAATAGTACAGAAACAGGAATAAGAATTGACAGAGATAGATTTGTAAGCAAATTAATATGTAGTCTGACAGGTGCTGAAAATGCAACTGTAGTTAACAATAATACAGCAGGATTTACACTTGTAATAAATACATTTTCAAAAAATAAAAAGACAATAGTTTCAAGAGGTGAATTAGTTAAAATAGGCGGTTCTTTTAGTTTACCTGAAATATTGGAATCATCTGGGGGAATTTTAAAGGAAATAGGTTGCACTAATA
>JBGUKW010000191.1:0-14943 GCA_045114665.1 Candidatus Xenobia bacterium
GATATTTTAAATATTTCAATTTTTTAATAGAGTCCTTAAATATGATAGCTGGTAAACAACAATTTGTATTTAAACATGTTGCTTTACCAATAGGAATTTCCTTTTATACATTTCAGTCTCTTTCTTATGTAATTGATTTATACAGAAAAAAAATAAGTGTTCAGAAAAATATTTTAAATTTAGCACTTTATATATCGCTTTTTCCACAATTAATAGCTGGTCCTATTGTAAAATATCAAGACATAGAAGAACAACTTACAAAGAGAGAAGAAAGTGTTGAAAAATTTGTTGTTGGTATAAAGAGATTTGTTTTGGGACTTGGGAAAAAAGTTATCATATCAAATACTCTTGCTGTTGCTTCTGACAAGATTTTTTCTTGTAATCCTTGTGAAATATCTTCACCACTTGCTTGGGCTGGTATTCTATGTTATACACTTCAAATCTATTATGATTTTTCTGGTTATTCCGACATGGCAATAGGTTTGGGAAAAATGTTTGGATTTGATTTCCTCGAAAACTTCAACCTTCCTTATATTTCACAATCAATAAGTGAACATTGGAGAAGGTGGCATATTTCACTTTCAAGTTGGTTTAAAAATTATGTCTATATTCCTCTTGGAGGAAATAGAAATGGTGATGCTATGACTCTGGTAAATTTGTTCATTGTCTTTGTTTTAACTGGAACTTGGCATGGGGCAGGTACCACATTTATCGTTTGGGGTATGTGGCATGGTTTTTTTATTGTTTTCGAGAGATTTTGGTTTAGAAGTGTTATTGAAAAAAATAAATTTAAATTTTTGAATGTTATATATATGTGGGCAGTTGTTGTTCTTGGTTTTGTAATATTCAGATCGGATAATTTGCCACATGCCATGAATTATTTTTACGCCATGTTTATTGGAAATTCAAATGTAATATGGAGTTTTGCCGAAGTAATAAATATTCATGTCATAATTGCATTTGTGATTGCATTTTTATTCTGTGGACTTTTCCATTCAATAAAGAATAAATTTCAAGAGTTTTGTATAAAAAAAATGCCTTCTTGGGTTGTTGATTTTTCTGTAGTAAGTTTTTATACATTAATTTTGGCATGGTGTATATTAAAGCTCATAAGCGGAACATATAATCCATTTATCTATTTCAGATTTTAAAATTTATGAATAAAATTAAATTTAGCGATAGAATTGTTTTTGTTGTTTTTTTTGCTTTTTTGATTTTACCAAATGTTCTTTGGTTTTTCCTTGAACCAAATGCAGATAAGAGGAATATTGAGAACAGAGTTTTGAGGTCTTTTCCAAAATTAAATGGAATAACTGTTAAGCAATTTCCTAAAGATTTTGACGGTTTTTATACTGATCATCTGCCATTTAGAAATTATTTTATAAAATTTTACTCTTTTTTGCAGTACAATATTTTTAAAGATGTAGAATCAGACAGAGTTCTTTTTGCAAAAGATGGTTGGATGTTCTATAAAAATGTAAATGATGGCGATCCTATTCCAACATATAAAAAGATTGATTCATTTTCGAATGAGGAATTGATTGCTTCTGCAAATAGTTTGGTTGCTCTAAAAAAATATTGTGAAGAAAGAAATTGCAAATTTGTTTTTTTTATAGCTCCAAATAAAGAAAATATATATTCGGAATATATGCCTGACTCTATAAAAAAAACAAATGGAATGTCGAGAACAGAACAGTTAATTTGGTATTTGAAAAATAATACAGATATAAAGCCCATTTACCCTGACAATCTATTAAAAAAAGCAAAAGACAAATATGTTACATATTACAAATATGATACACATTGGAATTCTTATGGAGGATTTTGTGCATCTTCTTTTCTTTTAGAAAAATTAGATAGACCTTTGCCTAATAAAGATTTTGTCGTTATACATGATGAAGAATCAAATGGCAAAACAGCTGAAATAGGGAAGGGATATGATCTTGCAAAATTAGTTGGAATGCAAGACTTTTTAAGGGAACCATATAAATTTGAAGTTTCTAAATATGAAAATTATCCTGTTACAGGTGGAATGGCTTCGGCAAATGAAATTTCAAGATATAGTTGTGAAGGTGTGAAAACAGGCAAATTATTTATGATAAGAGATTCTTTTGGTGAATCTATGGCTCCTGTTTTAGCTTCTGCTTTTCGAAATTCTTCTGTCATGTTGTATTACTATTTTGATAAAAAGCTCATTGATGTTGAAAAACCAGATATTTTTATTTATGAAGTTGCCGAAAGATATCTTTCTCGTGTTACCAAAGATGGATTTGATAAAAAATGAAAATTATTAGGGGCTGTTGGTGAACTCACAATTAGCCAATTTTGTTTACATAGAAAAAGCTACTAAATTTGAAATAGTAAAAATTATGAAAATTAAATTAAGTGATAAAATTTTATTATATTTATTTTTTGCACTATTGATACTGCCTTCTGTTGTTTGGTGGTTCATAAGTCCAAATCTTCCATTCGAAAATATGGATAACAGACAGTTAAAAAAGATGCCTGTTTTGAATTCTATTACTATGAAGCAATTTCCAGCAGGTTTTGAGGAATATTATGCAGATAATTTGCCTTTTAGAGCTTATGGTATAACTCTTTATTCACATATTTTATATAGACTTACTGGTACTGTTGAATCTGCTAAAATACTTTTTGCAAAAAATGGTTGGTTATTTTATAAGAGTGAATTAGATGGCGATCCTATTGGGGATTATAAGAAAGTTAATCAATTTTCGATTCAACAGCTTGAAAAAATTTGCAAAACTCTAACTGACATTCAAAAATATTGTAAAAAAAGAAATTGTGATTTTGTATTTTTGATTGGTCCAAATAAGGAAAATATATATACAGAATATATGCCAAACAGTATAATAAGAACAAATTATACACCGAGAACGAAGCAGTTGATAAATTATTTAAAGGCAAATACAGATATAAAGATAATCGATCCAACTGCTGAATTGGTTAAAGCTAAAAAAGATAATTTTGTATATTATAAAAATGACACACATTGGAATGATTTAGGCGGTTATATTGCTTCTAAATTATTACTTGAAAAATTTGGATTGAAATTGCCTGAAATAAGTGAGTTACAAAAAGAATATTATGTAAAAACAGGAGAAGAAGGAAGATCAGGATATGATCTTGCAAATATGTCTGGTGTAAAAGATCTTTTGCATGAGACAAATGAAATCAGGATATCAGGATATAATAATTTTAATGTAGAAGAAAGACCTGCAGTTCTTGAAGGTGGCATTAGAAAATATTGTAAAGATGCCCCTAAAAAAGAAAAGATTATGATGATAAGAGATTCTTTTGCAGGATATATGATACCTGTTGTTTCAACTTATTATCAAGATTCTGTTTATGTTATTTACTATTGTTTCCAAAAGGAAATGATAGATGTAGAAAGACCTAATGTATTTGTATTTGAAGTTGTTGAGAGGTATTTCTCAACATTGATTGACAATTATGACTTTGAAGAAAAAAATTAATAGATTAGATAAATATTTGATATATTCTTTTGTTTTTTTTATTATTTGTCCCTCGATTTTGTGGTTTTTTCTTGAACCTAATTTAAGTTCAGAAAATATAGACAATAGAAATCTTGAAAAATTTCCTGTTTTAAATGGACTTACTGTAAAAGAATTTCCAAAAGAATTTGAGTATTGGTATTCAGACAATTTGCCTTTTAGAACTAAATTGATTTCTTTTTATTCTGTTTTACAATATAAATTGACGGGAAGTCTTGAATCTTCAAAACTCTTTTTTGGAAAAAAAGGATGGCTATTTTATAGTGATAAGACTGATGGCGATCCGATTGCTGACTACAAGAGAATAAACGAGTTTTCGCCAAGTGAGTTAAAAATTATTGCAGAAAGACTTTCTATTTTGGAACAATATGCAAAAAATCATGGGGCTAAATTTGTTTTTATCATCTGTCCAAATAAAGAGAATATTTGTTTAGAAGAAAATATGCCTTCTATTTTGAGAGATAATAATATTTCAAGAACTCATCAACTTGTAAAATATTTGAGATATAATACCAATATTAATGTTGTATTTCCTTTTGAAGAGTTGCAAAAAGTAAAAGATAAGTATCCAATTTATTATAAAATAGACACACATTGGACTTATGTTGGAGGATATATAGGAACAAGAGAACTTTTTTCTTCATTAGGTGTAAACACTCCAACTATAGAGGAATTTAAGATAACACCTCTTGAAAAAGATTCATTTGATTTGGCAAATTTATCTGGAGCTCCATTTCTTTTCAAAGAGTCAAATACTTTTAAAGTCTCTGATTTTTCTGAGGCAGTTCCTTGTCCTGCAGGTATAGAAGAAAATAGATATCATTGTGATAAAAAGAATTTGCCTTTTAAAAAAATAGTGATGTCAAGAGATTCATTTGGTGAGGCAATGATGTTGCCACTTGCCGTTAATTCACAAGATACTTTTATTGCTGTTCGAAAATATTTTAAATATGATAGTATTGAAAAAGAGAATGCAGATTTATTTATTTTTGAAACAGCAGAACGCCATTTGCATAAAATTCTTGAGGATGATTTTTTAAAATGAAAAAGTCTGATAAGATTCTTATATATTGTTTTTTAGCTCTTTTATACCTTCCTTCAGTTTTTTGGTTCTTTGTATCAGATGATTCCTCATTTAATAAGATTGACAATAGAAAATTATATGATTTCCCTGTTTTGAATATAATTACTCTAAAGCAATTTCCTGAAAATTTTTCTAAATATTATGATGATCATGTTCCATTTAGGACAGAGTTAATAAATTTTGACTCTGTCATGCAGTATAGAATATTTGGTTTTGTCAATTCTCCTAAAGTGATTTTTGGAAAAGATGGTTGGCTTTTTTACAGTGATGAAAATGATGGCGATTCTATGGGAGATTATAAGAGAATAAACCAATTTTCTTATGATGAAATGTATAAAATAGCTTCAAAAATAAATGATCTGAAAAAGAAAACAGAAGATAGAGGAGCAGAGTTTTTATATCTTCTATGTCCAAACAAAGAAAATATTTATCCAGAATATATGCCAAGCGGAATAATCAGAACGGATTACACACCGAGATCTTATCAATTTTCACGATATTTAAAAATAAAATATGGGATTGAAGTAATTTTTCCCTTTGACGAAATTTTATCAATGAAATCTAAATACCCAGTATATGATAAATTAGACACACATTGGAGTACTCCAGGTGCTTATGCTGAAACAACTGTTTTATTGAATCGAATGGGAATTTTACTTTCAGATATTTCAAAATATTCTTGCAGAGAAACTTTAAATGCAAATAATGGATTGGCACAGATGGCAGGATTTATAAATCCAAAACAAATTTTGGGCGATCCTCCGACAATATCTGTCAATTTGTGGGAAAATATGCCTATTGTAAAGGAAGATATCACAGATGAGGTTACAAGATTTACAAATCCTGTTGCTGAATCTGATAAAAAAGTTGTTTTTATTGGTGATTCTTTTAGAGGAGCTATTATGCCTATAATGGCGACTAAATTTAAAAATATTTTGTTTGTTCATAGACATTCATTTTTGATCGATATTTTGGATAAAGAAAAACCTGATTATGTTGTTTATGAAACAGTAGAACGTACTATTCCAGAAATTTTATTTTACAATTATTGAAAATAAAAAGCAGTAACAGAAAAATTATCTGCTACTGCTTTTTTTCCCTTTAGATTTCTTTAGATTTCTGTTTTTCCATGACAGTAAATACCCAATAATAAAGCTCTTTTAATCCAAATTTTGTCCAGTCATATCCGTCTTTTCTTTTTTCTTCAAGGTCTTCGTGGTATTTTCTTGTTCTTGTTATTATGTCATGAAAATCTATGTCTCTTAGTATGTTGTTTGCATGTGACGGAAAAACGGTGTGAATTCTGTAATCTTTGACTATCGAAAAATCTTCAAGTCTGTTTAGAGATATTATTGCTTTGCTCGAAGCAATTCTATCATCTGAAGGATCTCCCTCATATATCCACCAATCACCTGAGAACCAACAGCCTCTGTATATATAATGTACATCTCCCAAACAATGTTTAGGAGCATATATCATGTATATTTTCTCACACCCAAGATCATAACAAGTTATATCATCAACTGTTATTGAATTGAAAAAAGAAAGATACCAGAGTGGATCATTTCCTTTTATATTTTTCCAAGCTTCCTCAAATTCAAGAGGCTTATCTTCTCTCTTACTTTTTGACCAAAAATGCTCAGAAACTCTCATATACATAGGAAGGGAATAATGTGCAGGGAAAATAGCCTCTGGAAAAGTTTCTCTAAATTCTCTTATAGTTGCAGAGTGGTCTATATGAGGATGTGAAAGAAATAGATATTTGCATTTCCAACCATTTTGGTCTATTATTTTTCGAGCTATTTTTGCAGGAGATTCTACATCTTTATCCGCTTCTGGCATTTCAAATAAGGCACATTCTCCATTAGATTCAAATAGCCAAAGTCCAACTTTAAACGAGCCATAAACACCTATTAGATAAATTCCGTCTGACATTTTTGTCAATTCCATTTTTTATCCCCTCTTTTCTGTCTTTTCTCCAATCTGTTTTCAGAAATACAATCTGCTCTAATATAATCTATTTGCAAGTTTCACAAGATTTGCATCAACTGAATTGTTTGTCTGTATTTCTGAAAATGGAATATCCGCTCCATGTTCACTTCCCTTGATTGAAGGCATTAAACGAGATTTTCCTTCAGATGACATCTCAGCAACTCTCTTTGCCATGGCTTGTGCAAGAGCTATGTCCATATTATTTGGTGTGGCTCCTCTAATATCTCTTGAAAATGGCTCACAGAATATTTTCATTTTTGTTTTTAACCCTGCTTGAATAAGCTCATCTCTGAAATATGTTGCTGCATTGCCTTCATAATTTGAGGCTTTTCTTTCTTGTTTTTTGTAGCCTTCTGCAACAACTATTACTGCATTGTCCATTTTTTCAAGTGCTTTATTTATTGCATGTAAATTGTAAGTATGCCCAGGAAGTACAGCTAAATGAGCTCCTGCTCCTACAGCAGAATTGAGGGCATGATATCCTCCCATAGCTCCCATCATTTCGATTATATAACAGCGATGATGTGTTGCGGCATCTGCCAAATAGCATCTGACTTTTTCAGCACCTACTTCTACTCCTGTATATTGTCCTATTGTATCTGAACCAAGCACATCACTGTCTATTGTTACTGGAATGTAGAAAACTTGTATTGATTCTGGAAGATGTCTTATGAGATGTGAAAGTCCTCCAAATGTTCCATTTCCACCTACACCTATAAGTGTTTTTACATTTCGTGAAATAATATTTTTTGCTGCCTGTTTTTGTAGTTCTATCTCGTTAAATTCGGGGAATCTTTCTGAGCGGAAATCTGCTCCCCTTGCATCTCTCAATCTTCTTGCATTTACAACACCAGGAATTGAATCGAGTTCATGATATATTTTTCTGTCATCGACGAGGCATTTAAAATCGTTTTTCATTCCATTTACTACAGAACGATAACCTTCTGAAGCAATATATACTCTTCTTCCTGATTTTTCAAGATATTCTGTCAAGAAAGCAATTACTGAATTTTTGCCAGGGGCACAACCGCCATCTTGAATGATCAAGACATCCATGTAATTGAAAAAGCCCTTCTGTTCTGTCTTTAAATCAGTAAGATATGGTTGTAATTTCATGAAAAGATTGAACATTTGAGCTTTGCCCAATATTTCAGGCTTTTTGAAAAGATCGTAATTAAAACATACTATTTTTCCGCCTGTAAATGTTTTGACTTGGGATGTAGGAATTTTATTTGTAAAGATTCTAAATGCTCCAAATATTTCTCCCTCTTTATATACAAGGCTTATTCTTTCGTAGAATTCATGTATAAATTCACCCTTTATTACAAGACCTGCAAAATCAATAGTATCTCCATCTGAATTTGCTGTTTCGCCTTTTTCATATTCTCTTATAGTTATGTTTTTTAGAAGATTTTCTTTTTCTTCTTCATTCATATTCTCAAAAAAATTCATTTTTTCGAGAAATTCGATTGTTTCGGAATCTTTTACAGTTTCCCTTATTATCATCTTTTAAGACCTCCAAGAAAATATTTTTTTAGCTGTTAAAAATTTCGAATAATTTTTTTAAGTTGTCTGTAAAATTACCATAAGGTGGGAATTTCATAGAAAGGTCAAAACCCAACCACTTTGACATTATGCTTCTGTTATGTGAAAATGTGTCAAAACCTGCTTTTCCATGATAACTTCCAATTCCACTTCTTCCAACACCTCCAAATGGAAGAGATGTTGAACTTATGTGCATTATTGTATCATTTACACATACCCCACCAGAAGATAATGAAGTTAATATTCTGTTTTTAAATTTCTTATCCTCTGTAAATATGTACATAGCAAGTGGCTTCTCTCTTTTTTTTATTTCATCGATGAATTCTTCTTCTGACTCATATTCTATTATCGGAAGAACAGGACCAAAAATCTCTTCTTGCATAATTTTGCTTTTCCAAGAAATTTTATCAAGGAGGGTAGGGGATATGTATTTTTGTTCTCTATCGAAAATTCCGCCTTCAATAATTTTTTCGCCTTCTATCAAATTTACAATTCTGTCAAAATGTCTTTCGTTTATTATTCTAGCAAAATCTTTGCTTTCTTTTGGATTTTCTCCGTAGAAATTTTTGATTTGTTGTTTGATTTCTTCTATTAGTTTTTCTTTAATATCTTTATGTGCAAGAATGTAATCAGGAGCAACACAAGTTTGACCTGCATTGTAAAATTTTCCCCATGTTATCCTTTTTGCAGTTGATGTCAAATTTTTTAATTTTCCGACAATGCAAGGGCTTTTTCCACCAAGTTCAAGAGTTATTGGAGTTAAATTTTCTGCAGCAGCTTTTGCAACAGCTTTGCCACCAACTGTTCCACCTGTGTAAAAAATATAATCGAATTTTTGTTTTAATAGAATTTGTGCTTCTTCTATTCCGCCTAATATTGTATATAAAACTTCTGGAGCAAAATATTTGTCTGTCAATTTTTTTATGAGTTCAGATGTTTTTACAGAATATTCAGAAGGCTTTATTATAACTGTATTTCCTGCAGATATTGATGACAAAGCAGGAATGAATGCAAGTTGAAATGGATAGTTCCATGGTGAAATTATGAGTGTGTTTCCATATGGTTCAGGTATGATTTCACTTTTTCCTGGCATATTCGAAAAAGGTGTCCAAACAGTTTTACCTCTCATTAGTTTTTTTAGGTTTTTTATTGAATATGATATTTCACCTTTTAGTGTCAATATCTCTCCTATAAAACTGTTTGCAGGTGATCTTCCCAAATCTTCTTCTATTGCAGAATATATCTCATCTTCATTTTCATCTACCATTTTTTTAAATATATTTAGCTGTTTTTTTCTAAATTCATAAGGTTTTGTTTTGTCATCATTAAAAAATTTTCTCTGTTTTTCAATTATTTTTTTTATTTCTTGCTCCATTTTATTTGTTTAATCTCCCCTTAAATTTTATTCTTTTTATTAATTCAAATAATTTTCTAAATTTATAATTAATTCCTTTATAATATTAATTTTAGAAAATTTTCAAAAAAAAATAAAATTTTTTTAAAAAAACTATTGACATTTTAAAAAACACAGTGTATAATACAGAAAAATTCGCCGGAGTAGCTCAGTGGTAGAGCAGCTGATTTGTAATCAGCGGGTCGGGGGTTCAAATCCCTTCTCCGGCTCTTTTTTTATGCCGAAGTAGCTCAGGGGCAGAGCAGCTCACTCGTAATGAGCAGGTCGCGGGTTCAATTCCCTTCTTCGGCTTTTTTTTATTTCTTCTTTTTATCCCAAATTATATTTTTAAAGGAATATGATATTTTTTGTTTAAATTAATTTTAGCAGTAAAATATTAAATTGATTAGTTTATGATAAAGAATATTATAAAAAAAATAAAATCTCTAACATATTCAAGTCTTGTTTGGTTTATAACTTTTTGTTTTATAATTTTTGTCTCATATTTAGTTTATATTGGACAAAAAAATTATATAGATGTTTTGCAAGATGAAGCTACATATAATAACTGTTATAGTAAGCAAGCAAAAATAGATTATGCTCTTTCGAGATATGCTATACATAGGGGAGGAATTTATCCTGATTCTTTAAAAGAGCTTTCTCCTAAATATTATAAAGAAAAAATGCTTTGTCCTGAAACGAAGACTGATACATATTCTCATTCTTATAAATTGTCCAAAGATAAAAGAGAATTTTATTTGTATTGTTCGGGGCTTAATCATGGAGACATAGAAAATTTGCCACAAGATGTTTCAAATTTGGCATATTATAATTATAATATTGATATATATCCAGTAAAATATAATTATGAAAATGGTAATATGCAAAATATAATGGATTTGAGGGCAGATTATCGTAAGGCTTATTCTAAAAAAGATTTTAATAAAGCAAGTGATATTTTGGAGGAATTGATAAAAAATCAGATTTCTGATAAGGCTAATCTCTATGTCGAAAAAGCAAAGTGTATGTTTTTTTTAAATAGTCCAGTTCAGGCTCAAAAAGCCTTGAAAACTTCTCTGAAATATGGATTTGATCTTGATAAATGGATTACTTTGAGTGATATTATAGATAGTGGGTATAATAAGTATAGAGCTTATGTTGTAGAACCTCTACAAGAATATATTTTGAAAATCAATACAGATAATTTAAGAGCTAATATATTTGCAATATATTTTTGTAAAGATTCTTTGGGTGATGAAGATTTAAAAAAGATATGTGAAAAATCTATAAAATCAAAAGATATTGCTCATTTTTCTTCTATTACTGAATTTATGTTTAGAGGAAAATTGGCACAGGCAATGTCTGATAAGAAATTATCTAATAGCTTTTTTTATAAAATAAGAAATTTTACTTGTGGTTCTGAAATTACTGATGTTTTAGTTTGTAAAATATCAGAGCAGAGTTTATCAAAATAATTATTTATTATTGTTTTTGAGAGGATAAATATGAGTTACTGTTTTTGGGGTAGCAATAATGCCAAATATTGTTTGGTCAGAAGAGATACAAAACTGTCTTTGATGAAAGAAGAGCTTCTTGTATGGGAAAACGATATTAAGGATATTAATATAACATCCGCTGATATTTTCAATAATGGTACTGTTGTTATACATTCTGATAAGTTGTGTTATATAATAAGAACTGGTAATTCAAGAATGGAACCAATAACAGATTTTTCTTATGATAATTTGGTTAAATCTAATGATAAATATGTTAAGTTTTCAGATGATGGACTTCGTTGCATGTTTTTAAAATATGAGTTGAAGAAGAGTTTTTCATTATTTGGAGCTAAACAAACTTTAAATGATAAATCTCAACTTGAATATGAGTTAATTCTTTTTGAACTTGATTCTAAAAGACAGACTGTTGTAAATAAATTTACTGTTATAAATAAGTTTTCAAGTCAAGTTTTTTGGAATGTTTCGAAAGATTTTGCAAATTCATTTATTATTTTACCAAGAGATGCTTCTAATTCTGTGAAACTCGAAATAAAAAGATTTGATTTGAGAAATCTTTCTAATCTAATCAAACCAATGTCTATTCCAGATTGTTCTATTTCATATACAGAGATGTATAAAACTGGTACAATCCTTATAAAACTTGATTCAAATGGTTCTAAAGGCATATTGATAATAACTCCAGAGCTTGAAACATTTAATATTCCATTGGATGATAATGATTCTGTTTTTTATCTTGCAAGAGGATTTGTTGTATTGGAAAAGATAGGAGCTTCGTCTGAACGTATTTTTGAAGTTAAGGGATTCAAGGGCGATACTATTGCAACTTATTCTATGGATGTATTTAAAAAGCAAAATGTAGATTTTGAAATTTTATTTAATGATAAAGATTTTCTAACAATAGTATATTATTTTAAGGATAAATTTTATTTCTATCCTGCAGATGTTTTAACTCTGACAACAGAGATAAGACGTTTTGAAATGATTTTAGAATCGGATAAACAATCAAAAGTTTATGATACTGGTACAAGTTATTTTGAAGATTATTATGATCTTCCAGGACTTGATGATTCTGTAGAAGAAAAGAAACCTGAAAAGAAACCTGAATATAAGACAGAAGCTGTAGAAAAGTCTAAAATTGAAACTCATAAGAGAAATCAATTTGTTCAATCTGTTCGTCAGAATTCTTTTACCTCAAAGAAGGAAACTCCAAAACAAAAAGTTTTAAAGGTTAGTTCAGATTTTTCTAATTTTTCTATTCCTAAAAAGAGTGTCAATCAAAAAGATAATTCTACACAAAATAATTCTATATCTTTAGATTTTTTACAGAGTCGCTATGATAACAGTCTTCAGCAAAATCCTTATCAACAACAGTATATGGGAGACGGTTATCAAGGTAATTCTATGAATTTTGGACAGTTGGGGGGGGGAAATCAAACTCCTTATCAACAACAGTATCAAGACCAAGGATATCAGAATAATCCGATGAATTCAGGTCGTTTGAGTTTGAATCAAACACCTTATCAACAACAGTATCAAGACCAAGGATATCACAATAGTCCAATGAATTCAGGTCGTTTGAATTTGAATCAAACTCCTTATCAACAACAGTATCAAGACCAAGGATATCAAAATAGTTCAATGAATTCAGGTCGTTTGAGTTTGAACCAAACTCCTTATCAACAGCAGTATCAAGACCAAGGATATCAAAATAGTCCAATGAATTCAGGTCGTTTGAGTTTGAATCAGGATTCTTATCCACAGCAATATCAAGAAAATGGAATCCAAAGTAATTCTCAACAAATTTCTATCGATAATAATCTCAGGGATGATGAAAACCCTATTTATAGAGACAAGCAAACAGGTTTGTACAATGTAGAGTTCCGCGAGAAAAAATTATTGGAATTATCTGAGGAATGTAAAAAGAATAACACTGAATTTTCGGTCTTGAGAATTGTCATAGATAATTATCAAAACCTTGAAGCTCATTTTGGTGAGCGATATGTTGTGACAATGAAAAACATGATTATTAATTTAATCAATAAAGCTTTTCCATCAGATTGCTTTGTTTGTGTTCTTTCTGATTGTGAATTCTCTGTTATTATGAATGGAGTATGTTTTGATGACGCTTATTCTAAAGGTTTCATGATACATAATAAAATATCTGAAATTCGTTTTACATATCAAACTGAAGTAGTTAGTTCTTCAATTATTATAGGCACATTTCCAGCTTTTTCTTCTGATATTGTTGAATTTAAAGACCTTATTAATTCTGCACTTATTTTTGCAATGCATAGTGGTGGAAATCAAGTAGTAACACTGAGAGAACTTATACCTCATGAATCAGATGTAATTACAAATGGTTTTTCGAATACTCGTAAAAGGTTAAGTGAAGACAGCCAAAAAGCATATAATACTTTTTTGGACACAGATGAGAAGAAAAATAAAAAAGAAAAAGTAGAAGAAAAAGTAAATAATGACGACTTAGAAATTAAAAAGATAAGTAAATTGCTTGAATCTATAGAAGACCGTTATTTACTTGGTGAAATAAATGAAGAGACATATAAAGATTTAAAATTAAAATATAGTCGTCAATTAAATTCTAAAAAAAATAAGGAATAATTAATGGATATTAAGTATATTTATACATCAGTAATTGGTGCAGTTGTTGGTTGTATTATTTTTTCTGTTGTGTTATTTTTTGTAAATCCATCTGTTTTTACAAAAAATAATAATGTTGAAGTTAAAGAAAATAAAAAAGATATCACACCTATTGTTATAAATTCGTCGTCTATTCCAGAAGCAACAGAAAAAATTATGCCTTCTGTTGTTTATATTGATACTAAGAGTTTTACTAAGATTAATCGTCCTGTTGCAAATATATTTGGAATTCCTGCTTATAGAAGTCAAGTTGTTCCACAAAAAGGTAGTGGTTCAGGAGTTGTAATTGATAAATCAGGACTTATTTTGACAAATGAACATGTTATACATGGAGCAACAGAGATAACTGTAACTTTTCAAAATGACGAATCATATCCCGCAGTTATAAAAGGCTCTGATCCTGTTTCTGATATTGCTTTAATACAGATAAAAACTGATAAAACTGATTCAGAGATACAACCTGCAGTTTTAGGTGATTCTGATAAATTGAAAATAGGTGAGCCTGTAATTGCTGTAGGAAGCCCTTATCATTTTCAACAAAGTGTAACTTATGGGGTTATAAGTGCAAGAGGCAGAAATCTTTCAGACCAAAGTAAAGATTTTCAAGATCTTCTTCAGACAGATGCAGCGATTAATCCAGGAAATTCAGGTGGTCCTTTAGTTAATTTAAAAGGTGAAGTTATAGGAATAAATACAGCAATTATTCCTTATGCTCAAGGCATAGGTTTTTCGATTCCTATAAATACAGTTAAAAATATTGTAAGTCAATTAAATGAAAATGGCAAAGTTATAAGACCTTATATAGGGACTTTAATTCAAGATTTAAATAAACACCTTGCATATTATTTGAGATATGATGGCGAACCAAAAGGTGTCGTTGTTATAGGAATATCTAAGGGAAGTCCTGCAGAAGATGCGGATATAAGACCTAATGATATAATATTGAAAGCAGATGGAAAAACTCTATCATCAAGTGAGGATTTGAGAAGAATCATAAGGAATTCTAAACCTGGTGATGTAATATCTCTTGATGTTTGGAGAAATGGGGAAATAATAAATATTTCTGTTACAACGGCAGGAAATTAGACATTGTCTATATTTATAAGGAGGAAAACTTAAGCTATTAAAAATATAGATAAATATAGTAAAAAGTGTTAAAATATACTCATATAGATTATACAGAGGATAAAGAAATTGCTAAAAGCCTTCAAAACAGAA
>JBGUKW010000192.1:0-3052 GCA_045114665.1 Candidatus Xenobia bacterium
AGCCCTTGCAGATTTTTTATTTTATCTGCCAAAGGGCTGAAAATTTTAAGTAATACGCTAATCATAAAAAACTATATTTTTTAGAACCTTATTAATCATCATAATAATCTTCTTCGTTTTCCTCAAAATCTTCATCTATATAATCAGAAGAATCATAAAAATTAGGTCGTGTTGGTAAACTCAATTTTTTAAAATAATAAAAGCTACTAAAATAATAAATTGTCTTGTCAACATAAAGATAATTACCTTCACGAATTTTTTCAAAATTTTGAATACCTATTGACAACTTTTGCATATATTTTTTCTCCTAATTTCAAAATTATAGAGCGAATCCTCCCTTTTTTCCCATTTTATCACACCAAGAAAAAAAAATGCAAATAAATAAAAAAAACTGTGCCTTCATATTTTGAAGGCACAGTTTTATAACCTAACTTAAAATCTTATGAACGCATTGAGTTGAGAGCTTCGTCCCAATGTGTATCCTTTGCAAACTGAAGGTTGCCATATCCATTTGAAGGTCTACCACTTGCTGGAATTTCCATTTGAAGTCCATGTGCATTTGGATACTGGTATGAGTTCTGATTTGCAATGATTGCATCATCAAGTGCTGCCATAACTTTCTTTGCTTCTGCTTTTAGTTTGTTGTCTGTGATTTCTTTTGAATCTGCAACTTGTTCACAGAAGTGATAAATATCCTTGAAGCCATTGAAGTCTTCTGTTCTTCTTGCAATATTTTTGAGCGTTGTATTGAAATCTTTTGCACCGATTATTGCATTTGCAAATCCGTCAACAGCCTTAGCAACATCGCCCATCTTGCTTGTATCAATAGATGACATAGTTGGAAGATCACTCTGTACACCAGAAGCATTACCAACAATTTTCTTAGCAAATGCTTCAGGAGTAATTGTGAGCTTTGTATCAAGTGCTTCTTGGAGTCCTTTGAGAACTTTTTCATTCAATACATTGTGATATGGCCAACCATTGCCACCTTCTGATTCTTCAGAAGCAACAATGTAATTAGCAACATCTTTGAGTTCATAGGCAACTTCTGTATTTGCCATTAAACAGCAGTCAAAACCAAGGACATCAATTTTCTTTCCTGTCATTTTTTCTGCTTCTTGGAATGCTTCTCTCAAACCCTGTGGAGACATAAAGTTTCCGTCTTTGTCATCAGCAAGAGCTCCCATTGTACCGCCACCGTGGCTACCCAAAATAACTGCTACATTGTCAGAAGGATAGTTCTTTACGCCCCAAGCAATAAAGTTTGCAAGTGTCTTTGGATCTGACATATCGACATGAGAACCATGATTCTGAAGTACAGGAGACTGTAAACCTGATTGATTGTTCTTTGTGATGTAATATGTTTTGCAATCGCCATAAGATTGATCGAGCATTGAAATTACATGTGTATTTGCATCTGAACCAACTTTTTCCATCTCATCAACATCACTTTTGATTAGAGAAGAAAGGTTGTTATCACCAGCACCAAAGTGAAGGAAAGTCCATTTTTTATGAACTCCTGCTTCTTTGTCTGTACTACCGAGTGATACTTGATCAGCTGTTGCCTGTGGAGCTGAATTGTGGTGTGAATGATGGTGTTTTCTTACTTCTGCAGACTGATCCTGATTGTAATCAGTATGTAATTGAATGTTTGAAAATGAAGAAGCTGCATTAATATTCATATTTTAATTCTCCGTTCATTAGTCTGTTATTTTTATATATTTTTAATACATTCTCTATAAAAATCTCTTTTTATAATATACACTATTTTTTCTGTTTATTCTATAGACAGAAAGTGAATAAATTGTTAAAATTTCACTTTTTTTCGACAAAAAGTAAGGTTATTCTATGTCTAACTACTTTTTTTACAGTTATTTTTAAATTATCTGATTCGATAAATTCATCTTTTACAGGAATATGTCCCAATTTATCATAAACATATCCACTTATTGTGTCAAAGTCTTCATCTTTTGGTAAATTAATCGAAAGTGCTTCATTCACTTCATAAATTGTAGCAGTACCAGCAACAATATAATTTTTATCTGAAACCTTTTTTACGGGCTCAGAAACTACATCATCATATTCATCATTTATATCGCCAACAATCTCTTCTAAGACATCTTCAAGGGTCAAAATCCCCTCTGTTCCACCATACTCATCTACAACTATTGCCATAGCAATCTTCTTTCTCTGCATATCAACCAAAATCTCATCAATCTTTTTATTTTCAGGAATGAGCATTGGAGGACGAACAAAATCCATCAAAGGACGATCTAGGGTATTTTCAGAAATTGGCTTAATAATGTCTTTTGTGTGAATAATTCCGATGACATTATCTATCGTTTCATCATAGACAGGAAGTCTTGAGAATCCCTTATCCATTGCCAAAGATAATGCAGTTGTCAAACTTTCTTTTTTTTCTATAGCTACAACATCAAGCCTTGGAATCATAATTTCAGAAGCTGTTGTATCTGCAAGGAGGACGACATTATTTATCATCTCTTTTTCTTTTTTCTCAAGGACACCATCTTTTGAAGCCTTATCTACAATTTTAATTAAATCTTCTTCTGTTATTTTTTCTTCTCTCTGATCTTTTAAACCAGCAATTAAAGAATATATGTAATTAAATGGAAAAACTATATAATAAGAATATGAATATAAAGGTATCACAAAATGAAATAAATCTATTGAAAAATGAAAAATCTTTAAAGAAATGGCACTCAATATGACCAAAAGAAAAACAGAAGAGAGAAATATAATAGCTACTGTTTTTAAATTCGGAGCTTGATGACAATATGTTCCAACTAAAAAACCATAAGTTACAAAAGAAAACAAAAGCCATATTCTCAAAGAATTTCTTAAACTGATCCAAGATTCAAATTGTTTAATAAAAACTAAAACTTTTTTATCTTCTTTAGATTTATTTTTTAGACTGCTTATATTTACATTTTTCAAATTATAGAGAAGAACTGAAAAATGCAATGCAAGTAAAACAGAAATTAATAATGCAATAAACATTAAAACCTCATGAATTCAAGAAAAAGAAAAATAT
>JBGUKW010000193.1:0-2472 GCA_045114665.1 Candidatus Xenobia bacterium
CAAGTAGTAAAAGAAGAGCCATTACAAGTTATTCGTCCAGCAGATATGCAGGCTCCTCAAACTGCTATATTACCACAGCAAGTAGTAAAAGAAGAGCCATTACAAGTTATTGAAGAAGAAAAAGTGGAATTGAAGACTTTGGAAGATATACAGAAGTTAGCATTTGACCAAGAAAAGGAAATATGGAAATCTTCTTTGTCTTTGTATATATATAGATGTCGTAAAATGTCTCTTGCAGAAGCTGTTTCTCAATATTATATTTTGAAGAAAGAAGGATTTAAATTGAGATATGGCTCTATTGGACTTCAGAATTTTTATGCAGGAAGTTTTGCTGATTGTCTTTTCTATATGTGTTCATATTTCTTAAAAAATATGCCTGGAAAGTTTAAATCTTTGATTGAACAATATCCTAATTATTTTGTACCAGTAACTCTTGTTAAATCACTAAAAAGTGATAGAATTTTTTCTAATAATTTTTGTTTGGAAATATCAAATGATCTTGATTTTAAAGATTTTTTGAATATTTTAGGTGATTTTTGTAAAGTTATAGGAATGAATCCATCATATTATTTGTATTTGTATTTCAGTTATAATGATTTGAATTTTAAAGTCTTATTAAAGGCTTTAGAAGAGTTGAAAATTAGAACAGGTTTAGATACAGGCGAATATGTTAAAATTGTAGAAAATGAGAGAAGAATTTTTGAGGACTCAAGAACTAAGGATAATAAAGATAAGGATAATAAAGAAAATGTCATTGATACCTCAAAGATACAAACCACTAGGGAAGAAATAATAAAACTTCCAGAGACACTTAAAACAGATGTTATTTCTGAAGAATATATTTCTGTTGAGCTTGAAAACAAAGTTATTGAAGAAGAACAACCGAAAGATTTGATTAAAACATATTCTGATTTTGATGATTTTGCCCCTGTAAAAGATTGTGTCTATTTAAAAAGCAATAAATCATATTATCTAAAAAGTTTTTCTTTCAAAGATCATGTTGTAGCTTCAAAAACATTGAATTATGTAGTATATACATTGTTCTATATTATTTCTAAGAAGAAACCTGATTTGATAAATCATTGGGCTGGAAGAAAATTGAATGGTTTATCACTTACAAAACCTGCAGATTGTAAGTTTTCAAGAAAGCTTGCAAATGGATCTTGGTTGACTATTCCTTCTTTTTCTATGAGTAACTATAGGTCTCTTATGAATGTTGCAATTAAAGGATTGAGAGCTGATTTTTCTGATTTGAGTTTTTGTTTTACAAGTAAATTAAATACAAAAATAGACAAAAATAAAGATGAGAAGAAAATAGATATTGAAGAGAATGGAGAGAAAATAGATTCTTTAAAATCAAATGTTTCATCAGATTCTGAAGAAGTAGAAGATTTTGAAAATAAAAAAGAGGAAAAAAAAGGAGAAATCAAAATAAGTTATAAATATTTTGAAAATATCCTTTTGGATAATAATAGAGTATTCTTAAGTAATAATAATGATTTTATTTTGAAATCTTTTGTATTTAAGAATGTCAAATATAAAACAGATTCACTGGAAAATGTCATATATTTCTTGATGTATCTTCTTTCCAAAAAAGAGCCTGGAATTATAAAATATTGGGCTATAAAGAAGAGATATGGAGTTGATACAAAGATGTCAGATGAAAAATCTGTTATTTCAAGAAAATTGTCAAATGATTGTTGGATTTTATTCAAAAATAGAAATATTGACAATTATAGAGAATTATTTGAAGTAATTAGAACAAAACTTGGTATTGATTTTGAATCAAATTTGTATTTTGTTTTTGCAGAAAAAGAAGAAGAAAATATTTATACAGATGAAGCTTTTGAATTTAATTCTGAAAATAGTGTTTCTAAATCAGAATATATAGAAGAAAAAAATAAAATATTAGAAGAAGCAAAAAGGGAAAAATTATTAAAACAAGCAGAAGTTTTTGCTTCTAAATTTTAATAATGAAGTAAGGAGAATTCTATGGGATATTGTCTTCATTGTGGACAGCCTACTGAAGGAAATAGTTCGGTATGTAGTCTCTGTGCTTCCATGTCAAATTCTGGTTCTATAAATCAGAGTAATAATACCTCTAATATTGCAAATTCTGAAAATAACTTGACAAATAATTATGCAGATGTTCAACAGAGTTATGCTGGAATGCAGATAAAAAGGCAAAAACAAGATTATTGGAAATCTATTAATTGTAAAATAGATCTTCCTACTTCTATTGCTATGCTTAAAGGTGAATTAAGTTCAATTAATGATTTTGATTTGGGTGACCTAAAAAATAAATTTAATTTAGCGGCATTTTTTGGTGGCTTAAGTTGGTTAAAATTCACGAAAGAAAGGAGGAAAACTTAAGCTCTTAAAAAAATAGATAAATATAGTAAAAAGTGTTAAAATATACTCATATAGATTATACAGAGGATAAAGAAATTGCTAAAAGCCTTCAAAACAGAA
>JBGUKW010000194.1:0-7630 GCA_045114665.1 Candidatus Xenobia bacterium
ATAACAAACAACTTGAAGAAGATAAAAAAGAATCGGAAGTCAAGATAGAAAATAACAAACAACTTGAAGAAGATAAACAGATAAAAGAAACAGGAAAAATGTATAAGAATCCTAAGAAACAAAAAAAAGCTGGAAAAAATAAAGGTAATAAGGGGAAAAGATATTAAAATATAAAAAAGGTTTTTCTGTTATTTTGTCTAAAATATAAATTTACTTTTTAGAATTTTTTTATTATGTTATATAATTTTGTTAATATAACAAATTTTGGGTTAATAATTGTTCTAATTTATTTCTTTAGGGTTATATTAAATAATTTTAAAAAATAGAAAAGAGTAGAGTATGTCTTTCAATACTAGTGGAAAACTTAGAAAAGTTGTAGCTGTCGGAGATATTCATGGTGATTATTATAGAATTCTTAGAATATTAGAAGAACAGCAAATTCTCATTCCTGGAACTCTTGTTTGGGATCCTTTCAGCGATAATGTTGACTTAGTTTTTATTGGCGATTATGTTGATTGGAGAGGGGAATTACTTGAAGGAGATAAGAAAGAATGGGATAAAGGACCATATAAAGTTCTTTGGCTTTTAAGATTTCTTATTGAAACAACTGAAAAGTTGAGTAAAAAATACAAGACTTTTAAATCCAAGGTTTATATAATCATGGGTAACCATGATGACATGATGATGGAGTCTCTAAACATTTTTAATTTATTGGATAAAGATGATGTTGAACAGATCGTCAACGATCCAACTGGATATGCTGTTGTTGCACAAAAATATATGGATTCAGGAAAAGATGTTTCTGTTATAATGGATGCAATAATGCGTTTCTTGAATTGGTATGTTCAGGGTGGACAGCATACGATAGAGAGCTTTGGTGGACTTTATGAATGGAAAAAATCTCTTGAAGGTGATATGGGAGAATTTTTAAATAAATATTTGAGATTAGGAGTTATAATAAATAACAAGCTCTATACTCATTCTGTACCAGATAAGAAAGAATTTTGGGTCAATATTGAAAATGCTGGAAATATAAAATGTGGAGTTAAAAACAAACTAAAAGAAGCATTTTTATGGGGTAGGAAAATATGGGGCTATGATTTTACAACAGGACAGAGAACAAAGCCACATACTTCTGCAGAAGTCGATGAAATGCTGAGAATGTGTGGTGTAAAAGGATTTGTTGTTGGTCATACTCCTATGAAAAAGGATTATCCTGTAATGGCTTGTGAGGGTAGAATTGTAAATATTGATTTACATGGTATTCCTGGAAGTCAGCCTTATGTAGAAATTTATTATAAAGATGATTCTGAAAATGATTCTTCTAAAAATAAGAAGCATAAAAAATAGCATTTAGTTTATTATATCCATGCCGTCTTTGATTTTTATTTTCCAAAACATAGACGGCTTTTTTATTATAGTTTTGGAATATATTTATATATAAAATAATAATGTTTTGCAAAAGCATCAACTTTATTTATAGCAATTTTCAAAATTAGTGTAAATTTAGTTTGCTAATATTTTGCTTACGCCAATTTTTGAGGTATAATATCTTCACTCTGATAGTTTTCTTTTTTATATTTCTCATTTTTCTTGTAATAAAATATTGCGAATTAATAGGCTTTTATTTTATCTCTACTATGAGAAAACTGAAGCCATTTCAGTGTTTTTTTCCCTTGCTTGCAAGGAGCTGAATTTGCATATTATATCGTTACAAAATTGGCTAATTGATGATTGTTTACTTTTTTTTCTTAATATTTTTAAAAATTGCTGTAATTAGCAAAGCATTTTTAATATATATATAGCACAGCTAGTTAACTTGCAATCTACTATAATAAACTGGGCAGAAGAAACTGGACAGAAGAGAGAGGGGAGAAAGACGGAGATTTTATGGATGAATTGAAAAATGTAGATGCTAAATATGTCAAAAAAGTATCAGAAGATGTTATAAAAGAAATAAGTAACCTTATAATAGGGAAGGAAGATGTAATAAGGCAGGTTTTATATGCTCTATTTTGTGAGGGGCATGTCCTCCTTGAAGATGTCCCAGGTGTTGGAAAGACAATGCTTGCAAAAGCATTTAGCACTGTTTTTGGTCTTACAAGTGGAAGAGTTCAATGTACATCAGATTTATTGCCTTCAGATATTTTAGGAGTCAATATTTATAATCAAGTAAAGGGAGAGTTTACATTTAGACCTGGACCAGTTAATAATAATATTGTTTTGGTTGATGAAATAAACCGTGCTAATCCTAAAACACAATCTGCATTGCTCGAATGTATGGAAGAACGACAGATAAGCTCTGATGGTGTTACAATTCCAGTTCCAAGACCTTTTATGATTATAGCTACTCAAAATCCAATAGAATATGAAGGTACTTTTTCTCTTCCTGAAGCACAACTGGATAGATTTTTCTTAAAAGCTTCTATTGGTTATCCTGATTTTGATTCAGAGTTTTCTATTTTAGATCAAAAAGAATCTCAAAAGGATAAGTTGGTAAAACCTCTCGATCCACTTCCTGATTTAATGGCTATAAGGGAATTTGTAGAAAATGTTTTTGTTGAAGAAGGAGTTAAAAAATATATTGTTTCTCTCGTCAGAGCAACAAGAGAGGATTCTGCAGTATTTTTGGGATCAAGCCCAAGAGGTTCTATTGCACTTCAACATGCTGCTAAAGCTGTGGCAGCAATAGAAGGAAGAGATTATGTTATTCCTGATGATGTTAAAAAAGTAGTTCACCCTATTTTAGAACATAGAATCAGACTTTCATATTCTGATTCTTCTTCGATTTCGTCTTTTCTTGATAAGATAATGAATTCAGTATCTGTACCAATATGATTTTTCGCTCCTAAATTTTAAATTTAGGAGAAAAAAAATAGGAGTTTTTATGAAAAAGTTTTTATTTTTATTCACATTTATTTTATTCACTTTTATATGCTATATGCCAGCATTTTCTGCTTATAAACCACCTACATCTGATATAATTGTTTTTGTAGATGTTGAAGGTGGAATAAAAAAAGATATTTCAGAAGCAAGTAAAGTTCCTCTTTTTTGTCTCTATAAAGATGGTCGTTTGATATATTCCACGATAGGGGAGGACAATCTTACTTTTTTAATGGAAGCAAAATTAAATGATGATGAAATTGACAGAGTCAAGAGCTTTTTTTCATCTTTTGAAGAATGGAATGATATTTATGACGATTGTCCTTTGAAGGACATGCCTATTGTCAATATAACTGCAAATATTGACGGAAATGTTAGAACATTTTCGATAAGAGGCATTGATTATGCTATGAGTCAAAAGACTATTCCTGCTAAATTGACATCATTTTATCGCTATGTTGCATTTTATTCAAATGATGAGGCTAAAGAATATGAAGCAGATGAAATTTACTTATATGTAAAATCAGCTTCTACTCCTGATCCAGATTCACTTTATAGACTCATAGGTTGGAGAGTTAAGATTAATTTGGAATCAATTATTGAAGAGTCTGGATTATCTGGTGTTTCATCTGTAAAATTGACAGGAAAAAATGCTAAAAAGGCTGTTAAATGTTTGAAATATTTTACACCTTATATGACGGGAGATCTTCCTGTTTTTGTTAGACAACAGGGTAAGTATTATTCTCTTGCTTTTAGACCTTTATTGCCTCACGAGTTAAAATAGAACAATAATATTCTATAGGTGATGGGACGAGGGGGACTGTTGGAAAAAATGGAAGCAGTAAGAGTCTGGTGGCTCTCGCCGACTTCAAATCGGTTGGAGAATGATAAATTCTCAGATGGTTCGATTCCTTTCTGCTTCCGCCATTTTTTTTGTTCACAAATATTGATAAGAAGAAATAATACATATGACAACAGAGAATAAAGAATTCGAAAAAATAGAAGATATTATTTCTAAATTAGATAATTTGGAAAACTATGGTTTAGATTTTATATTTCACAATGTTTATAATTATATAATTAGAACAGATTACGATAAAAAAACTATACAAAAATTAAAGAATTTTTTAAATAAAAATAGAGATTTTATAAAATCTTTTTTTAAAATTAAAAATAATTTTGATAAAGAGAAAACTTTGATTTTTTATTGTAGATTTTGGGGATTTGGTGGTTGTGAAAGAGTTTTATCTATATTATTGCCTTATTTAGCAAAAAAATATAATGTTATTTTGATAACTAAGGATGAAAAGGGTTTTCTTTTACCTCCTGAAGTAGAGCATTTGAAGATAGATAGTTTAAATGAAGATAAAATTCAAGAAATGCTTGTTCCATTTTGTTTAGCTTTTTCTGTTGATGTATTTATGCCTTTTCAAAATTTAGTGGAAAGTATTTTTAAATATTATGATATAATGAAAAGAATTGGTATTAAAACAATAGCTTATAATCATGAGAATTATTTTACTATTTTTGAAGAACCAACTTTGAATATGTCAATACCTTATAGAAATGAAAGATTGAAAAATGCTACAGTTGTAATTTGGTTATTAAATTATTTTGATAATATATATTCTTTAAATAATGATAACAGCATTGTTATGGCTAATCCTCTTGTTTTAGATATAAAAAATGAGAAGCATAGACATACAAATAATATTATTGCTATTGCAAATTATGTTAGTCCTTATAAACGATTAGACATTACTATAGCAGTATTTTCAAAGATTCTAAAATTAAAGGAAGATACTGAATTATATTTAGTTGGAGATTATAGAAAAGAACAACTCGATTTATTGTTAAAAGAGCACAATATTCCTAATAAAAATATTCATATTGTTGGTCGTGTTGACAATGTACAGGAATATTATGATAAATCTTCTGTGATGATATTAACTTCTTCTTCAGCAGAAGCCTTTCCTATGGTTTTTTTAGAAGCTGGATCACAAGGTATTCCTTCTGTTATTTTTAACATTCCAGGGCTAGAATCTGTAATAATCGAAGGTAAAAATGGTTTTATTGTGGATATAGGTAATCTTGATGGAATGGCGGAAAAAGTTGTAAATCTTTTACAAAATAAAGAACTATATGATTATATGAGTTTGAAGGCATTAGAACTTTCTAAAAGATTTACTAAAAATAAATTTTTTGAAAATTGGGATAATTTATTGGATTGTATTTTCACATATTCAAATCAATATGATTTGAATGTCGCTTTAAAAGAACGATTTCCTAAAAATCATTTTGACAAAGATATTTTTATAAAAAACATTGTAAAACAATATGAGAACAATTATGCTAATTCTGTTCTATATAACCAAAAACAAATAAAAGAGCTTGATAATGCTGTAAAATATAGAGATGGAATAATACAGGACTTGGATAATGCTGTAAAATATAAAGAAAAAATTTTAAAAGATTGGGATATAGCTATTAAAGATAGAAATAAAATAATAAATGATCTTAATAATACTGTCAAAGATAGAGATTCTGCTATTGAAAATTTGCATAATCAAAATAATATTCTGAAAAGTTCTTGGTCATATCGAATTGGTCGTTTCTGTACATATTTTCTTTCAATTCCTTGGGAGTTTTGTAAATTTATTCGTGATTATAATTTAATTAAAAAATCAAAATTATTTGACAGTGAATATTATCTTGCAGAAAATGAAGATGTTAAGAGAGCCAAAATTGATCCAATTAAACATTACTTAAAATTTGGTTGGAAAGAGGGTAGAAATCCTTCAACAAATTTTGATGGCAATGAATATTTAAATAAAAGACATGATGTAAAAGCTGCTGGTATCTGTCCATTAGTACATTATTTGTTAAAGAATAACAAATTTTAGACATACTTCCCATAAATGGTGTGAACTGCACCCAATTTTTGGCACTTGACGGAGGTGCATTTCATAAATTTAGTGGCGTTATGGTGCATTTCGGTAAAAAATCAAATATCTTGTTTAAAATTAATAATTTTTCTACAAAAAACGCTGTAATAATACTAAATAGATATAAATAACACCTGCATTTTTTAAAAAAAAGGTAAATTTTCGATATTTTCACATAAAAAACCGCTTTTTTATCTATTTTCTATATATTTTCACTTGTTTTTATAGATTGAAAATTTTTAACAGATGATTATTTTTTGAAATAAAACTTTCTGGAAAATTTGATTTTGTCGAAAATTTTTTTTCGATTTTTAGAAATTCAACAGACAAAAAAATAAAATTATAAGTAAAACAATAAAGAGAAGAAAAATATATTTTTGTTTTTCATTCTCTTTTTTATTTTTGTTAATTTGCTTTTCTATTAAATTTATTTTAGATTCTAATTTCTTTATAATTTCTTTTAATTCGTCTTTCCTTAACATTTCTTATCTTAACTAATTAATCACAAAATTATTATAAATCTTGTTGGAAATTGTTCTTTGTTATTGTACAAGGTTTCAGATGAGGACTAACAATAACAAACAAATAAAAAAGATCTCTGAAATTTGATTTTCAAGAGATCTTTTTTAAAGTCTTTCTTTTATGAGTTCTAAAAATAAAGCAACCTGTTAATATTATCATTCTTCAATTTTTGCCAATCTCTTTTTTTTTGCCTGGGAAAACTCGGAAAATATTATTTTTGTGTCTAATTTGTCTGTTTTTCTTCAATTACAGGAATATCATTTTTATTTAATATAGGTTTTTTACTCCATTTTTCGGGCCTCATTCTTTCAAGATAATAAGTAATACTTTTAAAATCGCCTCCACAGTCAAGTGCCTTTTCTTCCAATTTTTCTTCCATTAAATCACAAATAACATCTTTTCTTATTTCTTCCGATTCTTCTATTAATTGCTTGAAGTCCTCATGCTCATTTATCCAATTATAAAAAGTACTTTTATTTATTTCCATATAAGAACAAATGTTATTTCTTGATCTGCCATTTATGATCCAATCTTTTATTTTTTGTCTGTTTTCTTCTTTTTGCCAATATTCATATTTTGCCATTTAACCGCCTCCATATATTATTTTTTATTTTTTTTTAAGGTTTTTATATTCTTCTTCAAGCACAAAAGAAAAATCAATAAAACAGTTATTTAAAATTTCTTCAAAATTTTTAATTCTAAATATTTTTTTTATGTGTGTTTTAGGCAGATGATACAAAAAAACAGATTTTAAAATATATTTAGAGTTAAACTTTTCTATTTTATCTATTAATCCCATTAAATAAATATATTGATTCTCTAATTTTGCAATTTCCAATTTTAATTTGTTTATCTTTTCTTCAAAGTCTTTAAATAATATTTCTGCAGAATGATTTTTTTTTGATTCTTGAACATTATCAATTTTAAAAGATAAGTCTTTTTTATATCCTGCTGGTGCATTTTTATTTATAAAGTCCTCTAAATATTCCCTTTTGTCTTTTAATTCATTCTGTATTAGAGATAATTTATAAAAGAAATATTTACTGTTTTTAATTCGTTTTTCTTTTTCTTCTATTGTCATTTTTAACACCTAAAAAAAAGAACTCTTTTTAAATCTCTAAAAAAAAAGAGTCCTTTATTTTGAAAAAATACCTTAATTATAAATTTCCATTAAATAAAATTAGACAAAATAGACAAAAAAACTTCTTTTTTATAGTCTGCAAAATCTGCAGAAATAATTTTTAATTATGACAAAATATGTCATTTTTATTCTTTACAAC
>JBGUKW010000195.1:0-2132 GCA_045114665.1 Candidatus Xenobia bacterium
TCTGAGTTAAGAACTGTATGGTAGATAAGTAATCCAATTTCTAAAGAATTGGAAGCCAACGTGCTTTAGCCGTTGGAGTGTTCACAATGACTGAATATGTTTCAATGAACGTAAAATAAGTTAAAAAAAGGAGGAATCTTTATGAAAGAAACAGTTGTTACGGATATCTTGGGCAATCTTTTTAAAGAATTATCAATGTCAGGGGTTGCTGTCCCTAATTCAGTAAGAAAAGATATTGAAAAAGTTATTGAAAAGGTTTTGGATAAATATATATTTCAAGAAGTGGACAAAAATGATTTTACTAACATTTTAAAAACAGCGGGATATAATGGATATGATGCTTTTTCTGTAGAAAATAATGGAATTCTTGTTATGTCTGAATATGGATACATGACGGAAGGGTCTGTGACGGATAATCCAGAAGAAACTTCTCGCATTGTTGAATGCAGTGGGGCTGAAATTTCATTATCTGAATTTACAGACGATGTATTAAAAAATACGGAAATTGTAAATGATGAACTTGGCCGTTGCAAGCAATACATTGATGATGTAAAAGATGATGAAATATACTCGGAAATATATAGACATATAAAAAACGGAGCTTGTATTACCTCTGGATATAAGAAGGATTTAAAAGAAGGAGACTATATTATTTTACTTAAATAAAAAAAGATGGGCAGTTGATAAATTGCTGCCCATTTTTTTGTGAAAAATCAAAAGTATATTAGAAAACTCATATTAACAATGTAAAAATTTATTGAATTTTTTAAGAAGAAAGGTGGAATTGTTTATGGTAATTAAAAATTTCGAAGGCTATGAAATCAGAAGTGTACATGAACAAAAATATGCTAGTAGGTGGGGAGCATTAAAAGATAATCAATATCGTATCTTTATTAAAAACCTCGCTACCGGAATAGAATGTTCATTCCCTTATTGGAATGGTACTATGATTTATTGCCCAATGAAAGAATCTAGAGAGTTAATTTTTGCAGTATCCTGTTTTTGTTCTGATGCCGTCGCTGTTATTGATGCTCAGTTTTCGTTTGAAAATTTTTGTAATGAATTTGGCTATGATATTTATGATGATTATTGCGGTTATAATCGAAAATCAAAGGCAATATATAAGGCTTGTTGTCGTACTCATAAATACGCAATTCATATTTTCGGTTCCGAAGAAGAACTTTATCGAGTTGCAAACGAATGCGTGAATGTAGAAAATGGAGATTATGAAAATGAAATTGCATAAAAGGAAGGTGAATCAGTATGAAAAAAACATATGGAACAAGTGCAAAATGTCCGAAATGCGGAAAACAATTGTATACAAGTGATATTAAGGGATATAGCTTTGTGTGTAAAGAATGCGATGAAAATTTTTACACAATAGAGGTACAGGATTGTGTGGCTGACTTTTGGGAAATCAATATTCCTATGCAACTTCAATCTTTTAAGGTGAAACTGCCAAATTTACAAAATATATCCAGTAAATATAAATGTGATTTTCTTGGATATGATGATAATGCAGAAATGTTAGACATTGGTTGGAAAAAAGGTTTTCCGGGTAGTAACATCCTAAATCAGATTGTAGAAGAAATCGAAAACGTTCTTGAGAAAAAGGAGGAAAATATTATGAAAATTAAAGCAAAAAAATATGATGATGGTTGTGCAAGAGGAATCCAGATTCTTGTAAATGATAAAATTGTAGCTTCTGTAGATATTACAAGACCTGACGATGAGATAAGAATTATCTCTTATAAGGAAGACGTGGATGAGCCGGTAAACATTACAAGCTATAATAGATAAGAGGGATGCAATATGTTAAAACCAAAAGTAGACGTGAAAGAGTTTGAAAAATACGGATTTAAGCCCTGTAAGGGAGTAAAAAAGGAATTACAGTGTTACTATTTATGTAAATGAATGGAGAGACGACGACATACGAATACACGAGAAAGCAAATTGCAGATACAGAGACAATAGAACGTATTTAGACATTATATACGAGCTGATAAAGGCAGATATGTTGGAATCTACTTTTAATATGAGCAAATTATAAGCGGTCCGTAGAAGAAGATATTTTTTTAAGAAAAACCGAAAAAGTTAATTTTTTTCGGTTTTTTTTGTAAAAACAATCATAT
>JBGUKW010000196.1:0-3926 GCA_045114665.1 Candidatus Xenobia bacterium
GCAAGAAGCTCGGCTACTTGTAGCCGAGTAGTTCACGAAAATTCTTGCATTTGAATATTTGACAGTTGATGTAGATGTTATAAGAACTATTGACAGCATAAAAAATCCAATTTCAGGAAACATAATTGTTAATAATCTGATTCATGAAATATTTTTTGATGATTCTATGATAAAAAAGAAAATACAGAATTTAGAAATTTTTCTTGACGCACATCAACAAAGGATTAAAAATAAAAAATATAGAAAAATAATTCTTAATGCAAAGATTTTTGTAAAATATTATTTTTAAAGGAGAAAAGATGAGTAAGAAAAAAACTCAGGTGGGACTTCCTGAAAATGCTTATAGGGAGCTAAAAGATGGAGAAAAATACACCCCAATAGTTCCTCCAGAATCAAAAATGAAAGAAATAACACCTTATTCTATTATAACTGGAATAATAATGTGTGTTATTTTTTCAGGTGCAACAGCATTTTTAGGATTGAAAACAGGTAATGTTTTTGAAGCAGCAATTCCTATTTCACTTATGGCTGTCGGTTTGTCATTTGTTTTTAAGAAGACAACAATTCTTGAAAATGTCATTATACAGTCGATAGGTTCTTGTTCTGGTTCAGTAGTAGCAGGTGCAATTTTTACACTTCCTGCTATTTATATTTTACAAGCAAAATATCCTGATATACAAATAAATTTCATTCACATATTTATGGCTTCACTTTTAGGAGGAATCCTTGGTATTGTATTTTTGATTTTATTCCGTAAATATTTTGTATCAGATATGCACGGAAAATTTCCATTCCCTGAAGGAACGGCAACAACTGAAATTCTTGTCTCAGGACAACAGGGTGGAGATCAGGCAAAAATTTTATGTATAAGCATGGGAATTGGTGCGATATATGATTTCTGTATATATACATTAAAATTATGGTCTGAAAGTTTCCAATCTACATTTACAAATATAGGTCAAGTTATAGGAGACAAATTCAAACTTGTATTTGGAATAAACACAACTGCTGCACTATTTGGAATGGGATATATAATCGGTTTTAAATATGCAGCTATAATGTGTGCAGGTTCATTTTTGGCTTGGTTTGTATTAGTTCCTGTTTTAGGACAATATGGGTCTATTCCCAATCCATCTGGTGAAGGAATGATAGCAATGTCAACAATGTCAGCAGATGAAATATTCAAAGGATATGTCAGACTTATAGGAATCGGTGGCATAGCCTGTGCAGGTATAATTGGAATAATAAAATCTGCAGGCATAATTGTTCAGTCCTTTACAAAAGGATTTAAAGATATGTTTGCAGATAAGAAAGAGAGTAATGTATCTGTACCTCGTACCGAAAAAGATATGAATATGGGAACTGTAATTCCAATCGTAGTATTGACAGTAGTTGCAACATTTGGCTTCTTCTATTCGGGAGTTCTTCAGGGAAGACCTAATGTATTTATGTTAACTTGTGTTGCTCTTGCAGTTGTTCTAATCATATCATTTTTATTTACAACAGTGGCAGCAAGAGCCATTGCTACAGTAGGTTCAAATCCTGTTTCTGGAATGACACTTATGACATTGATAGTAACAAGTTTAATTCTTGTACAATGTGGGGTAAATGGAATTGCAGGAATAACAGCAACATTAATCATTGGTGGAGTAGTCTGTACAGCTCTTTCAATGTCAGGCTCATTTATAACAGATTTAAAAATAGGTTACTGGATTGGAGCAACACCTAAAAATCAGCAACTTTTTAAATTTTTAGGAACTCTTGTTGCGGCTTTTTCAGTTGCTGGTGTAATGATGCTTTTGAATAGCACTTATGGATTTGTGGCAACACCTGAACATAAAGATATTTTAGTAGCTCCACAGGCAAATGCAATGTCAGCAGTAATAGAGCCAATAATGGTTTCTGGTGCTCAAACTCCTTGGATTCTTTACATAACAGGAATCCTTTTGGCATTGATTCTTGAACTTATAAATATACCAGCTCTCGCATTTATGCTTGGCGTTTATATTCCTCTTGAACTTAACCTTCCTATTTTAGCAGGCGGACTTCTCGCACTATATCTTGAAAAAAGTGCAAAAAATGAAAAAATTGGTGCAGACAGAAAGCAAAAAGGAACTTTGATAGCTTCTGGATTTGTTGCTGGTGGTGCAATAATTGGAGTTGTTGATGCACTTTTGAAAAATTGGCATATAGATTTAGCACTTAAATTCAAAATTGATGAGAAGCTTTTTACAATGTCTGAAATGTGGCAAGGTCAATGGCTTTCAATAGTTATGTATATATTACTTGCTTTTGCTGTCTATCGTTTGGCTATTAAATACTCTTCAAAAGGATGTTCTTGTGAAAATGGAGGAACATGCTCTTGTGGTGGAGATTGCAAATGTAAGCACGAGGAAGAAGAAGAAGAGGAAGAGGACGAAGAAGACGAAGAAGAAGAGGACGAAGAGGAAGAGGACGAAGAGGAAGAGGAAGAAGAAGAAGAGGACGAAGAAGAGGAAGACGAAGAAGAAGACGAAGAAGAAGAGGACGAAGAGGAAGAGGAAGAAGAAGACGAAGAAGAAGAGGACGAAGAGGAAGAGGACGAAGAGGAAGAAGCTAAGAAGAAAGCTGAAGAAGAAGCTAAGAAGAAAGCTGAAGAAGAAGCTAAGAAGAAAGCTGAGGAAGAAGCTAAGAAGAAAGCTGAGGAAGAAGCTAAGAAGAAAGCTGAAGAAGAAGCTAAGAAGAAAGCTGAAGAAGAAGCTAAGAAGAAAGCTGAAGAAGGTTCTTCAAAGGAAAGACAAAGAACTACATATAGTGACATAAAACATCAGTTAGAAGAAGACAGAAAAAAAACTGATGACTATGTCAAAAAAGTTCAAGAAAAGATGAAAAAAAATGAAGAAACTAAGCAAGAATCTGATTCAAAAGTTGGAGAAATTTCAAAAGTTAGTGATTTGAAAGTTGAAGAAACTCCTCAAAAAGAAACTTCTTCAAGAGAGAGAAGAATAATTAGAAGAAAAAGAAGAAGATAGAATTTAATCTAATCTAATCTAAATTTTAAAACCTCCTTAATTTTGTCAAGTTAGGGAGGTTTTGTCTTACTCACTAATTCTGCATCATAGAAATAGTTTGATTTTTCTTGTATTCTCTTTTTTTTATAAATCGTTTTTGTTTTTCTTAAAATGTTTCATAGAATTATTTTATAGTAGGATATTTCAATAGTCCTTTTTTAGATTTTTCTATAATTTCTTTATTATCTTCATTATTGCGGATAAATATAAATTCTGTTGGGGTTTCAAGAAGACAAAACCAATTTTTATTTTCAAAAAGTCTTTCACAAAGATTTTTACCATCTGTTCTGTATTTTGAAAAGTATTTACTACATAAAACTAAATTGACATTATATTCATTTAAATATTGTTCATAATATTTTGAGCCGAAATCTATCATTAGAGCTTTTCTGTAAATGTCTTCATTATAAGCTACAGTGGCTCTTCCATCTATAAAAACTCTGTATTCCTTGGGATTTTCAGGGTATAATTTCCAAATTAAATAGCCTCCCCAGCCATAAGGATGAGAAATATTTCCTTTAAATTTATTTGCTTTTATAAATTCAACTCCATATTTTGGGAAAAGTTCTTTTTCGAGTGCCATTTTTTCACCACTGTATAAATCAGAAGCTCTAAATGAAGCTAAAAAGAGAAAAATTATCATTGTTAAAAATATGATAATTATTCTATGATTTTCTTTTATTTTTTCAATTATTTTATCTAAATCCGATAGTATTATGCTTGTGCTTGTATATATAGGCGATAATATGGCAAATAAAGTTATATGTCTTACTGCACTGCAGGCAAGATATGAAAAAGCAATCAACATTAGAAAATTAAAAATTGATAATCTTTTTCTATAAATTAAAATTCCTATCCATATAAGAATTAAGTATA
>JBGUKW010000197.1:0-11017 GCA_045114665.1 Candidatus Xenobia bacterium
TATCTGAGTTAAGAACTGTATGGTAGATAAGTAATCCGATTTCTAAAGAATTGGAAGCACGCCACTTTAGTGGTGTGAGTGTTCACTAAATAATTTAAGTTGAAACTCTCATAATGTAGTTAAAAATACCCGTTTTTAGCCATTATGAGAGTATTAGTTAAAATATTATTAAAGTTTTGGTTAAATCGACAAGTGGGAGGGCGCCTCAACCACGATTTTAATCTATTCGTGAAACCTATGTTTTATGAATAGATGTTCTATAACACATATAACAACTATAACACAGGATAGACAGTGTGTTGATTATTTGCTGCCGATGTATATAAAAGTGTAAAAAAAATATAACTGAATTTGTAAAAAAGCGAAAAATAGTCATTATTTCCCTGGGTTGAAAACCTCTTTTTAGGCAAGTATGTAAGTAAAAGCCACCGAAAAAAAATCGATGGCTTTCTTAATACTTTGAAAAGACTATTTTTTTATTTTTTAACTCACTTTTTCTATTTTTGGGAGTCCCCATTCTTTATGTACAAAATGTGGTAATGTGGAATATCTTTTTATTAACTGGTTGTGAACATACTGTTCAGAACGTTCGTCGTCCAAATTATTTTCCCAGTTTTCAAGATATTTTTCTCCGGTATCTGTTACCCTCTTAATTTCAAAGCTATTAGTTCCGTCATGATGATGACATTGTAAGTAAAAATGTCCGTTTGTGTCAAATATTTCCACATAATCACAACATTTTGTTATACCATACAAAACATCTTTAAAATCTTTTTTGTCAAATTCCCCAAAAGTAACTCCGGCATCAAAAGTACCATTCCATCTGCCTACTGTTCCAAACGCAATCCATGTCCCATCTTCAAAAAATGATACTAATTGGTCAAAAATATCGCTCCATACGTTGTCGTTTATAAAACAGATTTCATCCCAAATATTATCTTCTGTGGGATTTTTAATTCCATTATTTGCTAAAGCTTTTTTTGCGTATTCAGCGTAATCTTCCCATAAGTTATAATTGCTGTAGATAATTCTCTTTTTTTCTTCTCTTTTTTTCTTTTTCATGTTAATTCCACCTTTCTAAATAAACATCAATAAATTCTTATATCTTTAATATGATTTTTTCTAAAAAAAACAACAAACTAAAAGGTCCTTTTTGTGCAAAGGACCTAAAAAAATATTTAGCGAATATCCAAAATGAAAGTATACGTTTGTGTTTGGTTTGCGCCAATTGTTCGAGGATACCAGCAAAAAGCCATCCCACTGTCCGTTCCTGTCAAACTTCCGGATTGATAACCGCTTGTCCACGAATAATTGGTTCGATTACTATACTGACAAAAATGATAGCCATCTACACTTGTGACTCCGGCATAGTTGCATAAAAACAAATCGAAATAATTAGTCCCGTCCGTCATATAGAATCCTGTATTTGTGGAATATACAGGAGCAGAATCGTTACTTCCAATCTGTATGTCCGTATCAACAGAAATTCCAATTGTTGCGGATGAAGAATTATTGTTAGTCACTGTATAAGTAGTTTCCACCTGTCCTGCCACATTGATGTGGGTATTTCGGGTAAAAGTAACATTGTTAAGAGTTGTTGTTAATCCGGACATTGAACTTTTTGACCCATTGACATCTATTTGTGTTCGATAACCACTATTGCCATAAGTTGTTTTAATACTTCCCGCCATTACATCGAAATTAGCACCTTTTTCTGTTATAGATAAAGATGAAGATTTTCGTAAAACTACGTTAACACTCCCATTGACCGTTTTATATCCTGCTTTTGTGATTTGAAAATATATAATATAAGAGCCAGCTGCAGAATAAGAAGGCATATTGGTTAAATTGTAATTGCCTGCAGATATTCCGTATAAAATAGTACATCCGGGCGTGCTTACTGTTAAATTTGCAGAGTGAGGTTTTCCATCATAACTTCCCCCGTAAGACGAGGCGCTATATTGTATTGTACCCTCCCCTATGGTTGATGTTCCAAGGTAGGTTGCTGTCAAATTATTATGATTTTTATCTCCAATAATTTTAACCCAAATATAATAGTTTCCAACCCCAATTCCCGAAGGAACGGATAGATTCCAATTTGTAGGCTCAACGCTGCTACTGTTACCAGAACCATAATATATTTGTCCATCTTCTGAAAAGCCAATATTGACCAATGGCTGAGATGAATTATTGTATATTAATTTTTTTACGCTTGGTCTCGAAGAAAAATCAGCATTTGCTTTTTTAATTGTAATTGTAAAACTGCCGGTTGTGTCTATGTAGTTTTTTAAAGAAGCTTTGTAATATACAGTATATGTGCCAGCATCTGTATATGTTGGAATAGAAGATAGATTATATGTCCCGTTTTTTGTTCCATAAAAAATAGCAGGTGTCTCTTTTATTCCGCTTACTTCTGCCCCACCATCTGTTGATGTTCCCGAATAGACCGCCTCTCCGTTTTTTACATTTAATGAGATTTTTTGAGATGATTCCACTTTTGCTAAACCTAAACAAAAAACTTTTTGTTTTTGAGGTTCATCAATAATGACTTTAACCCAAATTGGATAACCACCGGCATCTGTTGCTGTTGGAATGTCAGTAGCCCATTTTGTCGGTTCTTCTGTTTCTGATGTTCCTATCGCATATAGAAATGTTCCATTTTTAATTGTTCCGGGTTCAATTAAATTTTGTTTTTTGCCATTATAAACAAGATTTGTTTTTAACGTGGGGATACAAAAAAAATCAGACAGGTGAATGGAAAAATTAACGCTTCCACTCCACTCTCCCGCTGTTAATTCTGCTGCAGATATCTCTCCTATGCTTTCGGAATATTTAGTTGTAGAAATATCCTCCTTTTCCCATTTTGTTTTTTTCTGAGTAATATTCATTGCTACAGCAGATTTTTTATCCATAGTGCCTTTTTCAGTTAAAAAAGAAGAAGATTCCGGAGTTATGGAAATTTCTTGAGCAATTGTTAAATTTCCTTTTACGCTAACAGAATATTTTCCAATCCCATTAGAATTAAGGATTACATTTTTTGGAAGTTTATAACTAAAACTTGTTTTTTGTTCTTGCTGCACTTCTTCTGCAGATGACGGTATTGTTTTTACTAACATCAACAACAAAAATAAAAATAAAGTTAAAAGTAATTGTTTTTTTCGCATTTCACCATTTTCCTTTCTTTGTATATCATATTTCGCATCCATCCACTATGCTAAAGACATAGTGGATGGATGCGAATTTTAATCTAAAGGCTTAGTGAGTTTCTGCTATTTTTTTAACAAAAAAAAGAAGAGGGGGTTTTCCTTCCTCCTCTTCCTATAAAAAATATTTACGAAATGTCTTCCTTTTTAGAAAAAGACATGTTATTGTTTCTTCGTTTTTCCGGAAAATATTGATAAAATTCTTCCATTGAAGATTCAAATTTTTCGTCTATATTAAGATAGCTCTTATCTATTTTATCTAAAATCTTTTTATCTTTGCTTTTACTATTTTTCTCAGCATAATGTAGCTTTCGAATTTCTTTTCGCCATTGGTTTTTTATCTGATAAGTCCGCGTTTGTGGTTCAAAATTGAGTTTCAATATTTTTAAAACATATTCTTCTAATCGCAAACCACAAATTGGAGGGCAAAAACCACATGCAAGAAAAGGCATTACTAAAAGCATTATGATAAAACCTAATGTTTGAAGAGAAAAATAAGTGTGTAATTTTTGATAAGTAATATATCCAACAACTAGAGAAATCCCACCAAAAAAAGTTTCCCTTTTTGTAAGAGGGCCAATCAATTTTGTTTCGTACTTTAATATATCATTTGGTACTGCTACTTCAATCATTTTTTATTCGCTCCTTTCCTTTATGGTCGAACCGCATCTTGAACAAAGCTTGCACTCTTCATCATCATCGATACAGTAATCAATTGGAAAGCCAATGACGCCATTAGTATATTCATTGTTGATACAGCAAGAAATTGGGCTCGAATATATTGACACATCCAAAGTGATAATAAGATAGATGCAAATTGTAAATATGTTACCAGAAGTTTTTTTAGATAACGCATTCCCGGACCATTAATTCCGGTATTTGCGATTTCTGCAAATGCAATGGGAGCAAATAAGGATTTTACAACAATTTCAATCAAAGTGCTCCACATGATAATGATAGCAAGAAAACCACAAACAAAGGGGATAACACCATTTCCCCAGTAAGTAAGAGATTTAAAAACATTACCAAAGAAATTTCCATCTTCTACAGCTTTGATTTCGTCAGCTAATGCAGCATACAGAGAGGCATCCATATTGTCTGATAAAAAAGCTCCTGTAGAAATGGAATTTGCCATTTTCATAGCTGCCGAGAATAGATAAGTCATGATGTCCCACCCTTTATCAATAACGACTTTTGCTAAGACGGCTTTAATACAACAGGAACCAAACTGTTCTAATGTTACCTGAGAGGTAGATGCTTTTTCAATCAATTCCAGTATAAAATACAAACTGACTAAGGCGTATCCAAAAATAGCAATTGCGTTATATATTGTTTTTAAAGCAGAAGATGATTTGAATACATTCATATCACTGATACTACTAAAAACAGATGATACCAAATCTGTTACGTTATTTTTAAAATAACAATTGTAGATTGCATTTGCACAAAGCTTTTGTCCGGTATCACCATCCATCATCAATTTGTTTAATCTTTCTTTCCAGGTTGAATCACCCTTTTTCGAGGCATCATTTTTTGTAGCATCGTTTTTTGTTGGGGGTGCAACCGTAGCCGGAGGAGCAGGTGTAGACGAAGCAACTCCGGGTTTAGGTAATGTTGTTTCCGCATGAGCAACTTGTACAAAATTGCAAGGACTTGATGGTATGCACAAGCAAGCTATAAATAATGCGAGAAATAGATATTTAATCTTTTTCACAAAATATGCACTTCCTTTCTATATCACATTAAGTTGATTTATAAACCATAATGCCAAACCAATACTTATCATAAAAACACCTCGTTCTTTTGAACCGGAATCATCTTTATTGATGGCCATTACTGTATAGGCAGCCCCAAAAAGAACAATTATGTATGCGACTGCATGTAAAATATCTTTAACATCTTTTGTGATTTTTCCAACCTCATTTGCAGCTTCGGTCATTTTTTCATTCATTTGTTTTTCAGAAATTGACTGCTCCACGGCTGGATTAGGTGTTACCGGGGCGGGAGTATTTTTAGCATGAACAGGGATAAAAAAAGCAAATAAAAAAAAGGAACTCAAAAAAACGAATGACATTTTTTTTAACATAAAGAATCAACCCCTTTCCCATTTTTTAATTTTATCCCCACGCCTTATTAAGCGCGGGGACTGATGTTTACTCAAGACTAAGACCAATTCCGCCAAAAACATTTTTAAGGAAGAATAAAGCGATACCGGCAAGACAAGTGAGCAAACCACGATTTTTACCATCACTATCTTCATTTTTCACAGCAGTAACAAGTTGAGCGGCACCAAAAAGAGCCAACATAAACCCAGCGCCTTTAAATATTGTAAAAACTGTATCAGAAAAACTGTTAACAGCTCCATTTATCGATGTTGCCGTCGTTGTATCGCCCCCTTTATTTTTTGCAAATGCATTTACATATGAAGCTGCCACAGTGCCGGAAACAGTACACATAGCCATAGAAGCTTTTGTAATACATTTCCACTTTAGGTCGTCCATTTTTTTGACTAATTTGTTCATAAAATCACGTATCCTTTCATAATGAGATTTTTTTGTGTAGGAGAATTTATCATTTCCCTCATATTTAATATGAGTTTTGGTCTCCCCCATTTTTTCAATTTTGGAGGAGCACGAAAGAACCTATGTATCTCTTTCACCTTTAATATGATTTTTGACAACCTCACTTAGTGGACAAACATATTTTCCTCTGCTTCCTTTTGAATAAAAAAAAGAGACTGCAATTCTGCAATCTCTTTTTCTTTTTTAACAATAATCACCAAAGTCATCATTACCTTCTGAAAGACTGTCCAAAAACCCCATGGTCGTATCTGCATCCGGTAAAACAACATCAGGCTCGACAATTTCTTCTTTCTTTTTTTCCTGTATTTTTTTTGTTGATGATTTGTTATATTGTTGTTTAATATTTTCCTTCTTTTTTTGCTCTTTCTTCTCTTGAGTAAAAGAAAAATTACTATTTTTTTTCTTTACTCCGGCCATTTTTTCATAAGAATCATCTTTTTGCTGTGAAAAATCTTTATTTGTTTCTAAAACCTCTTCATGAGTATATTTATCTCTATTTATCATAGGAGGTTCTTCATCTTTTAGAATACGGTTAGCAGTAAAATCAGCCACTTTTTCTCCTTGGGAAGGAGTTTCTTTTCCCACTTTTATACTTGCTATATTAGAAGCAAAATTTTCCGTTTCTTTTCTTTTTTTATCTTTATTGTTTAATACATTTAAGACTTTTTCGTTTTCTTTTGTTCTTTTTATTTTTTGCTCTTTTGTATCAACAACGACAGTCCGTTTTTCGGAATCTGGAGTTTCACTCTTAAAGCGGGATTTAATATTTTTGGCAGTAATCCCATTTTCTTTTACAAAATCCTCAGTAGACAAAGTGTCTCCAATCACAGCATTCTTCTTTTCTTCTTCAGTCACTTTTTCCAAATCATTTAAAGAAAGAGGTTTACTGTTATCCTGTTTTATCTTATAAATATTTTTCTTATCAGCATCTCCCGTATATTTGTAATTAGGGTGGTTCGGATAATCATATTTTTTAGTAAGAAATGGATTAATACCACGAATAGTAACGATACATTCATTTGCATCTAATAAACTCAGCTCATTTGTATTCATTAACTCTCTACCGGTAAGATTAAAGCTTTGATTTGAGCTAGTACTTTTTCCGTTACTACGAGAAGTATTACGGACTTTAATCGTAGTCTTTCCAAGTTTTTCACTAAGGAATGTAAGTGTTTTTTTATCACTACCTCCCAAAAAGATATAGGTATCGCAGTTACCAATTAAATCATCACTTGATTTTTCGTATAATGCTTCTAACTGTGCTATATTTTGAAGGATTATGGTACAAGATATTTCATATTTACGCATAGTAGCTAACTTTTTTTCAAAATTAGGGATTAAGCCGATATTGGCAAATTCGTCTAGCATAAAACGAACATGATGTGCTAATTTTAAATTG
Source organism: Candidatus Xenobia bacterium (assembly GCA_045114665.1). Lineage (GTDB taxonomy): Bacteria > Vulcanimicrobiota > CADAWZ01 > CADAWZ01 > CADAWZ01 > CADAWZ01. The sequence continues at coordinate 7,185 of JBGUKW010000197.1, forward strand.
CCATGTTCTTTCGTACATCCCTTATGTTCCTTTAAAAAGATAGCTGCTTCTTCTTCATTAGGGACAAAGCAATTTCTTGTTCCATCTGGGTTATTGATGTAGAATCCTTTTGGACATTCTTTTTCAGCATGAAAATATAAAGTCTCAAATAATTGGGAATACATTAAACTAGCTAAAAAGTTGAATGTATCATCAGCGGCAGGAAGGATGACAAAGAGTGCCTGTTTTGTATCTCCCATCTCTCCAAGCTTAATGTTATCAGTATTTGTCAGGTTTGCAACGTCTGGAATATCAAATACATTTAATCTTACGGCACAAGAAATTAAAATGCTTTTTAAAGTTTTTCCGGCCCCCATTTTAAATGTCTGATAACTTTTATAGCCTAAATCATTAGGATTTTTACTGCCAATTGATTCAAAAATAGTATCTAATGGAGACTTTGCATTTGGGTTATCTTCATCGATAACGGCTGCACGTAAAAGTTTCATAACGGAAGTGAAATTCTGTTCCTCTTTACTTCTATGGTCCTTTAAATAAAAAACAAGAGCCTGTAAGAGGGCTGTTTCTGATTTTTCCCAGAATGGGTCACCTCCCGATTTTCCGTTATTTGTGTTTTTAATAAGGCAATTGATAAGCTGTAAAACACCATTATCATCACGGATATACATAAATGGGTTATAACAATTGCTTTTATTCATATCTACCAGATTAAACACTTTGATTTCATACCCCTGTTTTTCAAGGAAAGAACCGCAACTAGCCAATAATTCTCCGGATGGGTCAGTTATGACATAATTACAGTTTGCCTGCAATAAGTTTGGTTTTACCACATAACGAGATTTACCGGAACCGGAACCACCGGTTATCAAAATATTATTATTTATAAAAGTTCGTTTTGTATCCATATTTAAAAAAACGTCATTTGATAATATCATATTTCTAGGGCCATCATGTTTTTTACTTTTTGGTGGGTCTGAATATTTTTTGTTATACTTATCAAGTTTGGTGTTCCATTTTGCAGAACCTTGTGCAGTCTTATCATTGGCATGTTCATTTTTCTTTTCATTTGTATAAAACAAGAAAATTACGCAAAGTACAAGGAAGATAAACGTTCCTGTATATCTACAATACTCCGCCTTTAATGGAAAAACACAAAACGGCGTATTCATCATTTCGTTGAAGGCCGGCATGATAAAACTTATCACTTCGTTTTCTGAGTTTGAAGAAAGGGTCATCAAATAGCCTACATGAAAAGAAAGAAAAACAGCGATTGCAGTAACGATAACACCAAAATAAATGTACAGCATAAAGTCATTTTTTTTTGGTCTCATAACAAAAAGCGCCTCCTTTAAAAAAAAAGTTAAAAATATTTCTTCTACTTTTAATATGAGTTTTGGGAAGGCGCAAAAAAAAAGAGACACATACTTGCTGCATCTCTTTTCATGCTTATCGAGTTGTTTCAATTTCTTCTCTTTCAATGCTAATATTTTGAGTAATGGTCATATCTTCAATAAATTGGTCAATGTTGTGTTCCAAATCATTTTCTGTTGGAACATAAATAGTGACATTTGGACGAGTCTGATACTCTTCTATGACCTCCTGCGTTTTCTTTATATACTCACGAACATGAGATTGTTCTTTTTCCCCAAGTTCATCCAACATATTCGCAATATTTTCTGCTCTTTCAGCATTGTCCAACTTAATATCTACTTCATCAAGATTTTTCTTGTTTAAATCGTAAAATCGACTGAAAGTCAGATTACCCTCATACAGGTCAAAGATATTTTTTTCTAAATCGGCATTATCCTGCCCCAAAAAAGATTCAATAAGCTCTCGCCCCATTCTCTCTTTTTCAGCAAGGGAAAAATCTTCTTTTGAGATTGAAACACTGCCAATTTCTTTTTTTAATTCTTTCTCATATTCATAAATTTTTCTTTTTCTTTTGTCTTTTTCAAGGAGCATGATTTCTTCAAAGTCTTTTTTAGGTATGATGATTGGATTACTCATTGAATTGATGTCAAGGTAAGAACATTTTATAATATCATCTTTTCTGGAATTTACTAAATCTCTCTTAATAAAAGGAGGCTCTCCTTCCCTGTCAATACAATGTCTTGTGTAACCGTTTCCGACTTCCACTCTATTTCCCGGGTTTTCTTTAGAAAATACAACAAAATCCTTTTCACTACATTCTTTAGATATTTTATTCATGATATATTCGCTTTGTTTTCTACTATTTTCTAGTTGTTTGTTTACACAATCGCCAAGTTCAGATGTTAATGTTACCCTTGCTTTTAAGTATAAGTTTTGCATTTTTTCCATATCTTTCTGAGAACAATACAAATCATAACCTTTTTCAGTCTCTTTTTTTGCAAACACAAGGTTATATTTTGAAGCACTGGTTCTCATAAGGGCTAGTTCATTCTTTGTTAAGCCCTCCATTTTAGCAAGGGGATTAAATTGCCCCGTCATTGGAGAAAGATTATTTTTTGCCAGAGTGTCAAAGGACACTTCTGCAACTTGTTTATGTTTCAAATATAAAGTTTCCTTAGATTCCTGCACAAGGGGGAGGTCAGTATCTCGTGTGAGATAAACAATATGTCCGGTATTCGTATCAATCATTCGATTATAAGGGACTCCTCTTCTCTCTAATTCAGTAGAAAATTCTTTAGACAGAATGTCATTGCATATTGTAAAATTGCACCCATTTGCCCCTTTTTCTTCAATATGAGTAAGCAGTTCTTTTGATGACTGGCTGTCGGAACGTTCTTTTAAAATTTCTTCAATCATTTTTAAGAGCTCTGTTAAAGTTTTTGATGTACTTGCCGTAAAAGTATTCATATAGTTTATTAACTCTGCCATAACTACATCATTCCTTTCATTTTTTCTATTTTTAATATGAGTTTTGAATGGAAAAACAATTGTCTAACTACAGTGAATATCACAGCCAAGAAAATTTCTATTGGCAAGTTTGCAGGCCTCCAAAACAGAATATCCGCCAGCTGCAGGGTCCAAAATAATATCATTTGTTGTAGATGTAGCCAAAATGAGTCGTCGTTGCAATTCTATTGGTTTACTGTGCGGATGTGTTTTTTTTACTTTTTCTTCCCACACATCTGGAATTGCATGGTCAGTCCAGCATCCTTTTGCTCTTACAGGAGATTTTTGTAACACTAAAAGATATTCTGATTTTCGTCTAGTCCGATAACCCATTCCAATTTTTCCTTTGTTCCATACAATCATGTCTACAAGATTTAATTTTGTTTCAGAACACCAAGGAAGAATTCCCTGACACAAATGGAACTTATCTACCCAAAGGAATAGGTGTCCACTATTTTTTAGTATACGATTTATTTCTTTCAAAAAGAGAATGATAGTTTCTTGTGACATTTGTGGTAATTCACACCGAGCCTTGCCTCTACTTTTTCCTTCGTTACCATATTGTAGTTTATCTAAAACCCCTCGATATTGTGGGTCAAAAAACACAACAGAAATAGAAGAATCTATAGTGTCAGTGAGTAAATCTAATCCGTTTGTTGAGTTTTTCTGATTAAGAAGGTATTTTTCTGTTTTTAATGGATACACAATAGCACAACCTTTCTTTCGATGCTCCCATGTTTTTATACACAGAAAGCATCAGTTTATTATCATCTTTAATATGAGTTTTTTGGTAAAAAAAAAGAGCCTCAAAAAAGTAATTTTTTGAGGCAAAGTTCTGATATTTCTATTTTATTAAGTTTTTTGATGTAAACATATGTAGTTTTGCAAGATGCATCCTAATGTTCTCACACCTGATGCTCCCACGCATAAAAGCGTGGGGTTCTTAGATTATACAC
>JBGUKW010000198.1:0-5443 GCA_045114665.1 Candidatus Xenobia bacterium
GATAATATGTGTAAACCTTCTTGAAGAATATTTATTGCAGCGTTTATATCTCGATCATGATGAACACCACAGACTGGATTTGAAAAAAAAAAAAAATCCTCTAATACCAAAAATGTATTAGAGGTTAAGAGATAACGAAAAAAATTTTACCCTTTTCTTTATGCCTAATTAACTATATTAAACATAAATAATGAAAATCCTTTTTTATTTATGTCTTTTATATCTTTTTTTTGAATGTTTATCATGTTCTCCTAAATCTTCCATTATCATTGAAATAACAATAGGCTTTCTCTGTGTCCTCTTTGAAAAGAAACTTCTTATTTCAGATTTAATTCCATTGTTCAAGTCATCTAAAGTTTGTATTGAATTATTGAAAAATATATCTGAAGCTGTATTGACTGCATCATTCATTATTTCTTCAGATTCTTTTTCATAAACTAATCCTTTTGTTGAAAAGAATGGTCCTTGTACAAACTCTCTTTTTTTCATATTTGCTATTCCAGTGATAAAACAGATTCCACTTTCAGCCAAATTGAGTCTTTCTCTTAAAACAGCTCTTCCAATATCGCCAATTCCATAACCATCTACAAGAATTTCACAGAGTTTTATATAGCTTAAAACTTCAACTCCATCTTGCCCCAATTCTATCACAGCACCATTATCACAACATAGAATATGTTTATCATCATATCCAAGTTCTTTTGCAATTCGCATATAGCTCATTTGATGTCTGTGTTCGCCATGAATGGGCATTACATATTCTGGATTTGTCATCAATATCAATGCTTTAAGGTCTTCTCTATTTCCATGACCGCTTGCATGTACATATAAATTTTGTTCTCTCATCATTGGATTTTCATAAATGACATTTGCCCCAAGTCTGAAAAGTGAATTTATATTTTTATATACAGCAGCTTCATTTCCAGGGATTGGTGTTGCAGATATGATCACAGTATCTCCATGACCTGCTTTTACCCATTTATGTGAATCATTTGCTATTGAAGAGATTGCAGAGAGTGGCTCACCTTGAGCTCCTGTTGCTATTATCAATAGTTTATCAGGAGGAACTTCATCTATATCTTCCATTTTTACAAACATATTATGTGGAACTGTTATATAGTCGAGTTCTTTTGCTATTGATATTGTAGTTTCAAGACCTTTTCCCAAAATACAAATTTTTCTTTTATGCTTCATTGCAAGAGCCATTATTCCCTTGATTCTAGGAAGTGAAGATGCAAAAGAAGAAATAATAATTCTACCAGGACATTCAGCAAAAATTTTATCGAGTGATTCATTTACCTTTGCCTCAGGTGTTGAAAAACCAGTTCTCTCTGCATTAGTACTGTCAGACATCAAAAGTTTTACTGGTTTTTCTGAAAATACTTTATAAGTTGTTGAATCTTGTACTTCGTCGGCAGGTCTTGCTTTAAAATCGCCACTGTGAATAATTCTTCCCTGTGGAGTATCTATTATCAAGCCAAAACATTCAGAAAGACTGTGTGTTACACTGTAAAATTCTATTGTAAAATCAGGCGATTGTAATTTATCACCTGCATTTACTTCTATCAATTCTGCAGGTTCTTCAAGAACGGTGTTTGCCAGCTTCACTTTTACAAGTTCCAATGTCAATTTACTGCCATAGATGGGAGCATTTATCATTCTAACAAGATATGGTATTGCTCCGATATGGTCTTCATGTCCATGTGTCAATACAATTTTTGAAATTTTATCTTGTTTTAGTAGTAGATATCTGATATCAGGCATTACATAATCAATACCAGGCATATCGTCATCTGGAAAAGTGATTCCTGAATCTATTATTATTATTTCATCATGAGATTCAAGAGCCATCATATTTTTTCCGATTTCCCCCATACCACCGAGAGGAACTATCCATATATTTCCTTTAGGAGGACCTTCCTTTATGAATTCCTCGATTTCTGGTTCTTCATCAAAAATGCTACAAGTATAATATTTTTTCATATTTTTCCCTTTAGGTGAAATTATTTTTTTAGATTTTCTATAATTTTTGCCAATTTTTCCGATTGCTCTTTTGTAGCTTTTACAAGAGGCAATCTTGGAGAACCAACATCTATGCCTCTCAATTTCAATGCCTCTTTTGCAAGGATTGGATTTGTTGTTTCAAAAAGCCCTTTGAAAAGTGGAAGTAATTTTAGATGTAATCTTCTTGCTTTTTCTATATCCCCTGATAGAAAAGAATTAATCATATCTTTTATTTCTAATCCAGCAACATGTGAGGCTACACTTATTACGCCTGATGCACCACAACACATCATTGGCAATGTGAGTGAATCATCTCCAGAATAAATTGTAAAATCATTGTCATATACATTCATTGTCAAAGCAAGTGAACTCGTCTTATCAACATTACCAACAGCATCTTTTACTGCCACAATATTTTTGTGTTGTTCAACCAATTTTTTTATGGTGTCATTCTCAATATTTATTCCTGTTCTTCCTGGAATATTATACAAAATTATAGGTGTTTTTTCACATGCTTGTGCAATTCTTGAAAAATGTTCAAAAAGTCCAGATTGTGGAGGTTTATTGTAGTAAGGAGCTACTAATAATAGTCCATCTGCTCCTTCATCCACTGCTCGTTTAGATTTTTTAATCGCATGTTCTGTATTGTTAGAGCCTGTCCCCATCATTACTGGATATTTGTTACCAAGTGATTTTTTTACTTCTCGTAAAAGTTCGAACTGTTCATCTTCTGTCATTGTAGGAGATTCGCCAGTAGTTCCGCACACAAGAATAGAATCACTGCCTTCATTACAGAGCTGTAATGCCAATTCTCCACCTTTTTTGGCATCTAATTTTCCTTCTTCATCAAAAGGAGTAACCATTGCGGTTATCAATTTTCCCAAAATATTCATTTGTTCCCCTTTTTCTTATGGTTCATAAACTGGAGGAGGCACTCTTTTATGAGTTGTTGAAGCATGCATTGCCTCTATTTTAGCTTTTATTTCCTTATCTTCACATTCTCCAGTCTTCATATATTTATTTAATTGTGGATAAGTAAAACCTATATTATCCTCATCTGTTTTTCCACAAAGCCCATCAGAAGGTGCTTTTCTTGTAAATTTTTCAGGAAGTCCTAAATACTCCCCTATTGCTATGACTTCTTCCGTATTTAGATTTCCTATTGGATTGATATCAAATGCTCCATCTCCCCACTTTGTGAAATAGCCTATATATTTTTCACTTGCATTTCCTGTTCCACAAACTAAATATCCATTTTCTTGGGCTATTGCATAAAGAACAGTCATTCTGATTCGAGGAGGAATATTTGTCTTTGTCTTAGCTCCTAATTCAGCCTCCACTCCTTCGAGCAACCCCTTATATGACTTTTCTATATTTACCGTTTTATTTGGAATTTGTAAAAATTCGCAGAGGTCTTTGCTATCTTGAATATCTGATTGAACACCATTAGGCATTAGAATTCCAAGAACATTTTCTTTTCCAACACTTTTTGACAATAATGTTGCCACAACAGAACTGTCTTTACCGCCAGATATTCCAATGACAAATCCCTTTGTTTTTGTTGTCTCTTTTATGTTTCTGATCCACTTGATTATTTCTTCTGTTTTTTCAGCTGTTGATTTTATTTTTTCTTGTTTTCTTATTGTAAAATCAACATGCAGTGATTTCATGACATCCAATGTTTTTTGATGCATTTCAGGTGTAGTACCTGCACAACATTCTGGATCAACTAAAATTGGAACTTCAGGAAAATGTGCTTTTAATATTGCAATATTGCTTATTACACATATATCCGTTACAAGTCCGCATATCTCTATTGAAGTTATATTTGATACAGTTGATTTTATTACATAAGGCAATTCTACGGACCCAAAAGATTTTTTTAATATCTTGTGGCATTTTTGATTTGAATTCACTATTTTTTCAAATTCTCCATAGAGTTCATGCCCCTTTGTTCCTTCGATACAATGTTCAACTGGAAGGTGTTTACCTTCATTTGTGTTAAGGTAATTTTTTTGATGTGTATCATAAGTAAAAAATATATGTTCGTTTCTTTCTATATAACCCTTTATTTTTTTCTCGACATTTTTTGCCACAGCTAATGCCTCTTTTGAAGAAAGAACACCTGTTACAAAGTCATTTTGGCAATCTATTACAACAAGTACACCACTCATTTTTTTGTTTTTACCTCCGACTTATATTGAAATTATATTATATACTATTTTTCAAATAAACACAAGAACAGCGAATTTCTTTTTTTGAAATCCGCTGTTATAATTTTGTTATTTTTCTTCTAATGATTCATGATTTACTGCTTTTTTCTTTAACAGTGGACAAATTCCAGCTGCTATTAAAAGTAGAACTCCACCAAATCCGACAGCATAAGCTTGGTTTCCGTTTAACATGCTCATTATAATTGCAGAAAGTCCAAGTGATACGAGTATTTCAGGAATTACAATAAACATATTAAATATTCCCATATATATTCCATACTTTTCTTTTGGAATTTGGTCTGAAAGAATTATGTAAGGAAGAGATGTTATTGCTGCCCAACCAATACCAGCAAGTATCATTGGAATATAAAGTATCTGATGATGACCAACCCCTATAAATGGAATTGCTAAAAATCCAAGTCCACAACCGATAAGGCTCATAGCATGTGTATTTACAATTCCCATTTTATTTGTCAACCATGGTATCATTAGAGCAAATAATGGGGTGGCAAATCCTTTTATCATCATTGTGTGAGCTCCAAATCTTATTCCTTCTTGATAAAGTTCAGAATTTGGATCAGCTGCTCCAAAAACGTATCTTGCAACAGCTACAGAATAGAAAATCCAAAAACAATATAATCCCATCCAAGTAAAAAACTGTACCCATGCGAGTTTTTTCATGACATCAGGCATTTTTGTAAAACATTCTGTTGTCTCTTTGAACCATTTTTTTAGAGATTCGATAGGTGTTAAACTGTTTTTTTGTTGCTCTAATTGCTTTTCATCAGGTGGATATTCATCTGTTGTTGCAACAGTATAAATTATTGATAAAATATATATAATAGCACATATATAGAATGAGGCATGCATTGATGTTGGACAATATTTTTGCATCCATGGCATCTGTTTTACCCAATCGAGAGAGGCTATAAAATTCCCTAAGATCGTTCCAAGTCCGATCATCAAGGTCTGCATTGCAAAACCATTTGACCTCTGTTTTTCATTTGTCTTGTCTGCAACAAAAGCCCTGAAAGGTTCCATGCTTATATTTAGTGAGGCATCTAGAACCCAAAGAAGACCTGCAGCCATCCAAAGTGAAGATGAATTTGGCATCAAAAATAGTGCGATAGTTGCCAATATAGCTCCTATCATAAAATAAGGTCTTCTCCTCATTTTCAGAGGACTTATCCAAGTTCTGTCACTCATATATCCGATGATAGGCTGTA
>JBGUKW010000199.1:0-7200 GCA_045114665.1 Candidatus Xenobia bacterium
TGAAAGGTTATATTGAACAATAAATAAAGATATTTTATATTAAAAATTTTACATATTATTTAATATTTTTAATATTTTTCATAACATAGCCTCTAAAGATTATCAACAATTTCAGGAAAAAATTAAAAATATGATTTTGTCAAAACATACAATAGAAAATTTACCAACAAAAATTGTGTTGACAGATAAAGGCACAAAATAAAATTTTATTTTGGAGGAATGATGACTAAATTTAAAATTTTTCTTGTAGTTTTGATTTCTTTGTTAATTCTAACATCGAGTGTTTTTGCAAAAAATATTTCAAAAAGGAAGGAGCCATCAAAGATGAAAATTCAAAAATTAAATCTTGTCAAAGAATGGGATAAAACTTTTCCAAAAAGTGATAAGGTAAATCATCGCAAAGTTACATTTGTAAATCGTTATGGAATTACACTTGCAGGAGATCTTTATGAACCTAAAAATATTGTCGGTAAAATGCCTGCAATAGCTATAAGTGGTCCTTTTGGAGCTGTAAAAGAACAATCTTCAGGGCTTTATGCTCAGACAATGGCAGAGCGTGGATTTATTACACTTGCATTTGATCCATCCTTTACTGGCGAAAGTGGAGGAGAACCAAGATATGTAGCTTCTCCAGATATAAATACAGAGGATTTTTCTGCTGCTGTAGATTTTCTTTCTGTCCAAGATAATATCGACCCAGAACGCATTGGAATTATTGGAATTTGTGGTTGGGGAGGAATGGCAATAAATGCGAGTGCTATGGATACCCGTATAAAGGCAACTGTTGCTTCAACAATGTATGATATGACAAGAGTAACTGCAAAAGGTTATTTTGATGAAAATGATAATGAAGAATCAAGATATAATGCCAAAAAAGCAATGAATGAGCAGAGAACAGTTGATTACAAGAATGGAAAATATGAACTTGCTGGTGGAGTTATCGATCCACTTCCAGAAGATGCTCCATATTTTGTAAAAGATTATTATGCCTATTATAAAACACCTCGTGGCTATCATTCTCGTTCTTTAAATTCAAATGGCGGTTGGAATAAGACTTCAGCACTTTCTTTTATGAATATGCCAATTTTAGCTTATGCAGGTGAGATTCGTAGTGCTGTTCTGATTATTCATGGAGAAAAAGCACATTCAAGGTATTTTGGAGAAGATGCCTTTAAAAAATTGAAAGGCGATAATAAAGAATTGATGATAATTCCAAATGCTTCCCATACAGACCTTTATGATCAAGTAGATATAATTCCATTTGATAAAATGGAAAAGTTTTTTAGAGAAAATTTGAAATAATTTGCCAAGAAATAGGGAGAATTTATGAAAGATATAATAATTTTGAATGGTTCAGGAAGAAAAAATGGCAGTACATCAAAGCTCATAAATGCTTTTACTGAAGGGGCTAAAAATGCAGGAAACAATGTACAAGAATTTTTTCTTCAAAATATGAATATTCACGGTTGCCTAAATTGTGGCGGTTGCAAAAGAAATGGAAATCCTTGTATTCAAAAAGACGATATGGAGCGAATTTATGAATCATTTAAAACAGCAGATATAGTTGTATTTGCTTCTCCTATTTATTTTTGGACAATAACTGGGACATTAAAAACAGCAACAGACAGACTTTATGCTTTATTTAACAAATTTGGAATGGAAAATTTCAAAAAAGAAAGTATTCTGATTTTAACGGCAGGAGCCCCATATTTTGATCAACCAGGAGATCCTGTTGAATGGTATAGAGGATTTTCAAAACAAATAGGTTGGAATAGTTTAGGGGAAATTTTAGGTGCTGAGAAAATAGAAGAAGCTAAAAAATTAGGGGAAAGTATTAAATAATTTGTTTGTAACACTAAATATGCAACTATCCAATATATGTCTGCTTGTTTGGTTAATTAACTCAACTATCACAAAAATTAACACAAAAATTTGACTATAGAAATTTTTTGTGTTATATTTATAAACATACTAAAAAAATTTTTGTTATGAGCTGTAAGTTATTATAATAACTTACAGCTCCTAACCCTGTTAATTTGTAAAATTAACAGGGTTAGGAGAGCATAATGAAAAAGCAAAAAGTCGCACTTTTATTTTTGTGTCTGTTTATCCTTGGCATATTTACTTCTGCTTGTGGTGGCGGTGGAAAAAATACACCGTCTGACAATTCTGCATATTACTATCTACTATCTCAACAAAATGCAAATAATAATCAACCCTCTGAGCCAACTGTATCGCCAATACCTGAACCGACTGTATCACCAACACCTGAGCCAACTGTATTACCAACACCTGAGCCAACCGTATTACCAACACCTGAGCCAACTGTATTACCAACACCTGTAACAGGTGAATTTGAGTTATCCCAATCAAGTTTTGCATTAAATGTTGGTGATAGTACAAATATCACTGTTATGGTAAATAATGACAATGTAACCGACCAAGTCAAATATGATGTTGATGACGAAGATATAGCAACTGTTGAAAAGGGAGTTGTAAAAGGAGAATTTAAGGGAGGAACTGCAAATGTTACAGTTTCACTTGAAGGATCAAATATAGCCCCTGCAACTTTTACAGTAAATATAACAGATGACACAGATGAAGAGGTTAAATTAAATGATGATGTACTCGATCAGCTTAATGAACTTGGAATTATTGCAAAAGGTTCTGCAGATAAAACAGAACTGACAGAAGCAAATATCCCTGCTGTTTTTACTTATGGAGGAGTGAAAAAGAAGATAACAACTCTCGGATATGACACTTTTTTTAAATGTACTTTGCTAAAAACAGTAAAGCTCCCTAATAGCATAACAAACATTGAAGTAGGGCGTATGGTTCTCTTTCCAGATATAGGATATGCTGGAGAATATGATTGGGTTGCAACATTTCGCTATTGTAGTTCCCTTGAAAATGTAAATATTCCAAATAAAATAGAGAATCTTGTAGTTTGTACATTTGCTGAATGTTCATCTTTGAAAAATATAACACTTCCAGATTCTTTAAAGACAATAGGAGAAAAGGCTTTTGAAAATTGTAATTCAATACAAAATATTACTTTTCCAAAAAATTTAGAAGAAATAGGAACAAGAGCTTTTAGATGTTGTAAAGGATTGGAATGTATAGATTTTACACAATCTACAAATTTGAAAACAATTAAAGGTTCGTGTTTTATTGCTTGTTCTAAATTAAAAGAAGTTACTTTACCTGATACTGTAACAAGTCTTGGAGATAATGCTTTTGCACAATGCAGTTTATTAAAAATAGTTCATCTTCCTGTGAATTTGACAAGAATAGAACATGCAACTTTTAGTCAATGTTCATCTTTGGAAACTATTAATCTTTCAGAACTTACCAATTTAGAAACTATTGGAAATTATGCTTTTAATTACTGTTCAGGAATATCAAGGCTTGATATTCCTGATAGCGTTACAAGTATTGGAGAAAATTCGTTTTATAAAGTACAAAATATTTATTATAAAGAGCGTGATTCGTTAAAGACTGCAGGTTGTCCAAAATTTGGAGCAGACAATTATCATTATGTAACTGATTAAAGTATGAAAAAAAAATTTGGCGAATTAAAATAAACAAAAATAATTATTATAATACAAAATTAAAATATCTTTAAAAGGATAATTTTCATCCAAATAGTTATTAGGGGCTAAAATGATACTATCTTTTGAAAGTTTAGTAATATCAATATCTTTGATATCTTTAACTTTTACTTCAATTTTTGCTAAATGATTTTCTAATATCATAGTTTATTAGGCTTGGAAATCAAATTTCTTTTGATGAGGAAATTTTTTTAGTTATTGTTGTGCGAGATCTTTTAATGATTTGCCGTTTTTATCTTTCCAAGTTTTTGGACCACTTACACTATTTCCTGCTACAAAACCAGCAGAACGAGATGAAGAATAAAACAATATATCTTCTTTCAAAATGTATGAAGAATCGATTTTATCTTTATGTTCTTCTCTTGACTGTATTATTTCTTTGCTACAGCTATTTGTTATTGTTGGATTTATTTTACTACCTTTTAAAACTAAAAATCCATCATTAGTTCTTATACATTTTGCATCTGCTTCTTTATAGGTCATATATAGTAAATTATCATTATTTACAATTGGAATTTTTATATTTTCTAAAGAAAAATTTGGTTCTTCTTTCCAATCTTTACCGCTGACTGAACTACCCGTTATAAATTTTGCTATACCACTTGGAAATTTTAAATTGTCTAATTTTATATCTTCTAATAATATCCCATCAGAATTAATTTTATCTTTATATTTGTTTCTTTCTTTTATTATATATTCATCACAGCTTTGTTTTGTGTCAGGAGAAATTTTAGAACCTTTTAGCAAAATAAATTTTTTATCATTTATTTTTTTGAGATAAGCTGTTTCTTTTTTATATGTATAAGAATAATATACAACATCCCTATCAATTGCAACTGGAATTTCTGAAATTGGTTTTTCTTGTTGTGTCTCTTGAGTTGGTATATTACTTGCAACTGTGTTTTCAGAAATTGTAGATTCATTAAATTGGTTACTTATGATTTCATCTGCATTAATAGGTTCAAAAACTTTATATCCTAAAATTTCTGTAAAAAGTTTTACATATTTTACAAATTCTTCAAGTTGGCTTTCTTTTTCTTCATTTGGATTTCCTATTTCTGGTTCTTTGTTATTTAGTACATAATATCTATTAGCTATTTTTGCTAAATTATAAAATTTGTTTTCAAGATAATTTAGATCGTCAGTATCTATTGAATCTGTATCTTTTATTGTAAAAGCAATGGCTTCAGTCCAATCATTAATATTTATATTTTGATTATTTTGATTTTTATGTGTTTCTAATATACGCCCTAACAGACCATTCCCATTTGCTCTTTTGATTGCTTGACCGACATATATAGTTGGTTTATTTTCTTTATTTTTTCCAAAAAGAAAATAGATACCAAGTTTTTTTAGAGGTTCCATTTCTTTTGCTTCATTAATTTTATCTTTAGGTATTTTATATGCAATTCCGACCCAATTTTTAGTTGCACATTTTATTCTGCCTTTTAAGTCTCCATCCATTAAATATAGATTTATCGCTTTAGTATTACTCATTTTTTCACTTCCTCGTTTTTCGAGATTCTCTTTTATACTTTTATAAGTTCCTAAATTTCCCCTTTTTATTTAAAATGTTTTTTTGTATCAGTCCATTTTTTTTATAATGACAAAATCTGTCATTGTAATTTGCTATAATAGAAGAAAATTATTTTCTGTAAGGGAATATAGACGGAAGAGATATAAACTGAAATGATTGATTTTATTGATTATAATCTTCCAAGATTGAATAAAGAACAAAGAGGACGAGTGAAAATGACAAATTTTATCGAAGTTGAACTAAATGATGAAGTTTTGAAACAGTTGGGGTATAAGGTTGTTAGAACTTATCGAAATGATTATAAAAATATTTCAAATCAAAAAGAACTTCTTATCAAAAAAGATAATCAACCTATTTTATCATTTGATATTCCTGCAACTTATAAATATAATGGGAATAATTATAAAATAACATCTATTGGAGACGAACTTTTTTGTAAGTTTCAAAATTTGGAAAGTATTACTATTCCAAATACTGTTACAATAATAGGTAAATATTCCTTTTATGAATGTAATTCATTAAAAGATATTGTTATTCCAGATGGTGTAATCGAAATAGGGGAATATGCTTTTTATGGATGTAATTCGTTAAAAAATATTGTTATTCCAAATAGTGTAACAGAAATAGGGAATATGGTTTTTGCTTATTGTGATTCTTTGAAAAATATAATATTGCCTAATACTATAAGTGAGATATCTTCTTGTCTTTTCCATTCTTGTGATCTTGAGTCTGTAATTATTCCTGAGAGTGTTGTAAAAATAGCTAATTCGGCTTTTATGTGGTGCCAAAATTTAACAAATATTGTTTTGCCTAATAATTTGAAAGAAATTGGTCATCAGGCTTTTAGATGTTGCAAAAAGTTAGAAAATATTACTATTCCAAATAATGTAAATAATCTTGGAGCATTTGCATTTTATGATTGTATTTCTTTAAAAGAAGTTACAATTTCAAATGGTTTACAAAAAATCGAAAAAAATCTTTTTGAAAATTGCACTTCTTTAGAAACAATAAATATTCCAAGTAGTGTAGAAATAATAGAAGAATCTGCTTTTAGTGAATGTCATTCATTGAAAAACATATATTTTTCGATTGGTCTAACTCAAATAGATTTTCATGCTTTTTATAACTGCAAATCATTGAAAAATATATTTCTTCCAAATACTGTAGAAAGTCTTGATAGATATGTCTTTGAAAATTGTACTTCTTTAGAAAATATTGTTTTGCCTGATAGTATAAAAAATATGTTCCAAGGAATTTTTAAAAATTGTACATCTTTGCAAGAAATAAAATTGCCTAAACATTTGGAAATCGTAGAAAGAGAAACTTTTGAAGGTTGTAAATCATTAAAATATGTGGATTTTCCAGATAGTTTAGAAAAAATTGGAATAAATGCTTTTAAAGACTGTGTTTCATTTGATAAGTCGAATTTACCCAAAGATGTTATACATTATGCAGAAATCAATGATGAAGTATTAAAAATTTTAGGCTATGAAGTTATAAGAAAACAAGATGAAGAAGACCCTACAGAAAAGTCAGTATCTCTTTTAAAAAATGGAGAAAAAGTAACTTCTCTTGAAATACCAGAAAGTTATACAGATTATGGAATAAAATATATAATTTTAGAAATAGGTTTACAGGCTTTTTGGAATTGTTACTCATTGAGATATGTAAAAATTCCTGATAGTGTTGTTGAAATTTGGCGTTATGCTTTTGCAGGCTGTGTTAATTTGAAAGAAATTATTTTGCCAAAAAATTTGAACGAAATTGAGATAATTTTTCCTAATTGTCAGTCATTAAAATCTGTGGATATTCCAAAAACAGCAAAGGCAATAGCTTTTCCTGTCTGTACATCTTTAGAAAATTTTGTTATTCCAGATAATGTTGTTAAACTTCATCAATCTTGTTTCGAAAGTTGTACTTCTCTAACCGAAATGGTGATTCCAAAAACTGTAGAAATAATGCTGGATAGAACATTTCAAGATTGTACATCATTAAAAAAAGTTACTTTTTTAAATGATATTGATATTATAGATATGGACACTTTTAATGGTT
>JBGUKW010000200.1:0-2005 GCA_045114665.1 Candidatus Xenobia bacterium
TAGTTCATAATAATTTTCAAAAATACTGATTTTTTATTTACTGCCGAATGTTACTTTGTTTGAAAAAGCTCACTCTAAACACTCGCAAGCTCATGATGTCGTTCCAGTATTGTTTCTCCTTTGAGCAAGGAGCGAATTTGTTAAATTACACTCCAAAAACTTTGTTTACTTGTTAAATAATGCCTATTTTTGAAAATTATTTAACAGCAAAATTAGTAACAAAAATTGATTTCCCTAAAAATAGCTAAACAAATTCTGTAAAAAATTGATTTTTTTAAGATAGACATGAAACGACAGATAAAAAAATTGATTTTTTGGATAGACAGGACAGAATACGGACAGAAGAGATAGGAGGAAAACTAAAGACGAATCATGAACAGAGAAATTCTTGTAATTAATCCATGGATATACGATTTTAAAGGTTTTGATGAATGGAGCAAGCCACTTGGGCTTTTATATATATCTTCTATATTAAAAAAAGAAGGCTATAACATATCTTTTATAAATTGTCTCGACAGAAATAATCCTGATGTCGATCCAAAATATAATGAAGACCCTAAAAAATATGGCTGTGGTAAATTTCCAGCAGAAGAAATAGAAAAGCCAAATATTTTTAAAGGCATAAAAAGAAAATATAAAAGATATGGAATATCTGAAGAAACATTTATAAAAGAGCTAAAAAGCAAACCAAGACCAACGGCAGTTATAGCAGGATCATTGATAACTTTTTGGTATGAAGGATTATTTAGAGTTATACAAATAATAAAAGAAATATATCCTGATGTGCCTGTAATAATTGGCGGAATATATGTTACATTATGTTTTGACCATGCCCAATTAAAAAGCAATGCAGACTATATTGTAAAAGGCAATAACCCAAACGATATTGTCAACATTCTCGAAAACATTACAGGTCAAAAAAGAAAATACAACTGGGAAAATTTTTCTGACTACCCTCCCCCAGCATATCGTCTTTTAAATAATCCATGTGCAGTTCCTGTCATGACATCAATGGGTTGTCCTTTTAGATGTGTATATTGTGCTTCATCAGTACTAAATAAAAGATTTCAATCGGCAGATCCAAGAAAACTTGCAGATGAATTCTCAAAAGAGATAGAAAACATGAAATTGACAGATATTGCATTTTATGATGATGCACTACTTGTTGATTACAAAAGAAGGACTGGTCCATATATTGATAGACTGATAGAAAATGGACATCATTTTAGATACCACACTCCAAATGCTATGCATGCCAAATACATTACAGAAGAAGTAGCAGAATCTTTAAAAAGCCATGGCTTTATAAGTCTCAGAATTGGTTTTGAATTTATAGATGATCAAATGCAAAAAAAGACAGGAGGTAAAACAACTACACAAGACCTTATAAATGCCTCTAAAGCGTTGTATAAAGCAGGATTTAAAAAAGAAAATATAAAGGCATATATACTAATTGGAATTCCAAACACACAGCCAAAATCAGTTGAAGAAGCAATAAAAGCATGTTGTGATTTAGGATTACAGACACATCTTTCTGAATACAGTCCTATTCCACTTACTCCAATGTGGAAAGAATTTCCAGGAACAGATACAGAAGAAAGTAAAGACCCATTATTTCACAACAACACTTATCATATATTTAAAGGAACTGTTATTTCAGAAGATAACTATAATAAATTAAAAACATTGAGTAGAGCGATGAATAAATTATAATTTTTTCCTCTATTTACACAATTTTGAGGGTGCAAAGAGGAATTAACTGAAACCAATTTTTGAGTTCATAATAATTTTTTAAAAATACTGATTTTTTATTTACTGCCGAATGTTAATTTGTTTGAAAAAGCTTACTCTAAACACTCGCAATCCCATGATATCGTTAGCTTTTCTCACAAAAATAACATTTATCCGAAATGCACCATAATGCCCCTAAATTTATTTATGGGGATATAAGGTGCATTTAAAATAAAGGTTCAATGCCTTTATTTTAAATAAAAAACTTGCATTA
>JBGUKW010000201.1:0-11988 GCA_045114665.1 Candidatus Xenobia bacterium
AAATTGGATATGAGTGTTTTAGCTAAATATAAGGATAATGAAGGATTAAATAGTTCACTTATAAATTATCTTGTACGCTATTATATAGAAGAATATAAACTTGATATAGTTGTTAAAGATAATTCAGATGATGTTTTTCTTGATGTAATAAATAAATTATATAAACAGTTTGGACATGTTGTCATACTCATTGATGAATATGATAAACCAATAACAGATAATATCAATAATTTAGAAAAAGCAAATGAAATGAGAGAAACTCTTCGTTCATTTTATGGTGTTTTAAAAGGCTGTAGTCAAATAAAATTTATAATTATAACAGGGGTATCAAAATTTAGCAAAGCTGGAGTTTTTTCAAGTTTAAATAATTTAATTGATATTTCGATGACTGAAAAATACGGTGATATTGTTGGATATGCACAAAAAGAACTTGAAGATAATTTTGGTGATTGGATAGAAAAAGCAACTCAAAAATTATCTTTGACAAAAGAAGAATTATTACAAAAAATAAAAAGAAATTATGATGGTTTTTCATTTGATGGAAAAACAAGGGTATATAATCCATTTTCTATTTTAAATTTCTTCCGTGAGCAAGAATTTAATAATTATTGGTACACTTCTGCTACTCCCTCATTTCTTGCAGATTACTTAAAAACACATCAAATTAATAATTTTGAACAATTTAGGCATTTAGAAGTACCTTCTGATTTTGCAGATGAACACGAAATAGAAAAATCAACTCCTGAAAGTTTTTTATTTCAAGCAGGTTATTTAACTATAGAAAAATGGGAATCTAAAGGAGAATATGAAATATTAACTCTTGATTATCCAAATGAAGAAGTGAAAAGTTCAATGTCTCGATTATTTTTGAAAGATATATATAAAATAGATAGATATATCCCTTTAGGAGATAATCTTTGGGAATCAATAAAATCACTAAATGAAGGAAATATTGAAAAAATAGTTGAGATGTTTAATAATGCCCTAAGTAAAATTCCTAAAGAAATATTCGCTCCTTCTAAAGAAGGAGAAAAAAAATGTGATTTTCCCAAGAATCAAAATGAATATTGGTATAGATCGTTATTTGTGATGTTGCTTCGTGGTGGTGCAGGTGTAACTTCTTTTCAAGAATCTTACACATCAGAAGGTCGATCTGATTTAATCATTCCATTTGATGACAAAATAATTATAATTGAATTCAAATTTGCCAAGAGTTCAAAAAGTGTTCCAAAAGCAAGAACGGAAGGTGAAGAACAAGTAAAACAATATGCCAAAACTTATGAAAATGAGCTAATAGTTAAAAACTCTGACGAGTTTTTAAAAAATCAGCCCCTCAAGGGGGCAAAGAAAATAATAACAGTTGTTTTAGTTGCAGACAACAGAAAGAGAAAAGTTGTTTTGTAAAAATGGAGCTAATTTGTTCCTATTTGTTTAAAATTAACTAACACAACGAGTTAATTTACAAGGTGGGCAAGGTAATTTATCTGCTCAAAATATTTTAAAATTACATTTTAATTTTCCCTGTCTTGAAGAGCAACAAAAAATAGCTGATTGCCTATCTACTTTTGATAATGCAATAAGAGTGAAAAAAAAAACAATTAAAAACAGCAAAAGATATCAAAAGGGCTTTCTACAGCAAATGTTCTTATAAAAAACATTTTTTTCTTGCTTTTTGGATAATATTTGATAAAATAATCTGATATAATTTAGAAATTAAATACTAAGGCAAAAAAATTATGAACAATAAAAAAGTATTGATTGCAATGAGTGGCGGAGTTGACAGCTCTGTAACTGTTTATTTATTAAAGCAACAAGGATTTGACTGTATAGGGACAACTATGCGACTTTACAGAAATGAGACAATATCACAGGGAAATTTTAAAACCTGTTGTTCTGAAAAAGATATGGAAGATGCAAGTGAAGTTGCTTTTGATTTAGATGTCCCATATGAAATTGTAGATTTTACAGATGATTTCCAAAAACAAATCATAGAAAAATTTATAAAAGTTTATGAAAATGGCGGAACACCAAATCCTTGCATAGATTGTAATAGATATATGAAATTTGAAAAACTTCTAAATATTGCACTTGAAAAAAAATGCGATCTGATTGCAACTGGTCATTATGCCATAAGTGAATATTCAGAAAAGCACGGAAGATATATTTTGAGAAAAGCAAAAGATCTCACAAAAGATCAAAGTTATGTCCTTTACAACTTGACACAAGATCAACTTAAACACACTATATTTCCACTTGGCAATTTAGAAAAAATACAAGTCAGAGAAATTGCAGAAAAACAAGGTTTTGTCAATTCTCAAAAACACGATTCACAAGACATCTGTTTTATCCCAGACGGAGATTATTTTAAATTTATCAAAAAATACACTGGCAAAATCCCACAAGAGGGAAATTTCATTGATGAAAATGGAAAAATATTAGGAAAACACAAGGGAATTATAAGTTATACTGTTGGTCAGAGAAGAGGTCTTGGAATAGCTTCTGACGCTCCACTTTATGTTAAAAAACTCGATATGGCAAACAACAATGTAATTTTATGTAAAAATGAAGGATTATTTTCAAAAACATTGATAGCAGATGACATAAATTTAATTTCAACAGAAAAAATAACAGAACCAATGAAAATTAAAGCCAAAGTCCGCTACAGACAAAAAGAACAGCCAGCAACAGTAATTCAAATAGATGAAAACAGAATAAAAGTAGAATTTGACACACCACAAAGAGCTATCACAAAAGGGCAAGCAGTCGTTTTATATGATGATGATATTGTAGTTGGAGGCGGAACTATTTCCGAAACAGAAAGTGATTTATCTTGATTACACAGCAAATACTCCTGTTGATTCAGAGGTTTTAAATAAATTTGTTGAAACAGAAAGCAAATTTATTGGCAATCCAAATTCAAATCACCAAGAAGGGAAAAAAGCAAAAGAAGAACTTGCAAAAATCACAGAAAATATTGCAAGTTTATTAAATGTCGAACCTTCAGAAATTATTTACACATCTGGTGCAAGTGAATCAAATAACCTTGCAATAAAAGGCATTACAGATATTTCACAGGGGAAACATATAATAACGACAAAATTAGAACATTCTTCAGTTTTTGTTCCTATCGAAGAACTAAAGAAAAAGGGATTTATTGTTGACTACGCTCCACTTGACAAAGACGGAAAAATCAATATTTCACAATTAATAAAGCTAATTAGACCTGATACAGTATTGATTGTAATATGTTTAGTTGATGGTGAACTTGGAATAATTCAGCCGATAAATAAAATAGCAGAAGAAATAAAAAAAGTTTCTGATTGTAACATTCACATAGACGGAACACAGGCTTTAGGAAAAATTAAAATAGACTTCAAAAATATAGATACAATGAGTTTTTCTGCTCACAAAATTTATGGGTTGAATGGAAGCGGAATCTTATTTAAAAGAGGTCATCTAAAATTAAATCCACAGATAAATGGCGGAATGAGTTCAAGTCTTTACAGAAGCGGAACCCCTACCCTTTCGTTAAATTCTGCCTTTTATGTGGCTGTTAAAAAAGCTATTGAAAATCAAGAAAAAAGGTTTTCAGATGTAGAGGAAAAAAATAAAAATCTCAGAGAATTTTTTAAACAATTTCCAAAAGTAAAAATAAATAGCCCTCAAAATGCAGTCCCAAATATTATAAATTTGAGTGTAGAAGGCATAAAAGGTAGTGTTTTCCAAAGGAAACTCGATTCTTATGGTGTCTGTGTATCTGTAAAATCAGCCTGTTCATCTGATGGCTTGCCTTCAAGAGCAGTAACTGCTTTAGGCAATAGCGAAAGAACAGCCCTTTCATCGTGGAGAATTAGCCTTAGTCATCTGACAACTTGGGAAGAAATCGAGCAGTTCAAAGAGATATTTTCAAAGTTGGTGTAAACAAAAGCCCCTTCTCCTTTTTCAAAGAAAGAGCTAATAAAAGAAAAAATAAAGAGTGTGTGCAGAAATTTCTGTACACACTCTAAAAAATGTCACACACTCAAATTTTTTATTTTTTAGTTAAAACAACTGCGTCTTCTATTACCTCGCTATTTTTATTCTCAGTTGGAGCGGATATTACTTTAACATCTCTTTGATTGCCACCTTGAACAAGAGCAGGATTATTATATCCCATATTAGTAGGTTGGAAATACTTCGTCGCCAAACCTTGAAATTCTCTCATTCCGTCATCAATAAGTCCCAAAATATTTTTCATATCTTCATTCATTAATTTTGCAAAAGCTGAAGATTTTTCTGTTATCAATTTTAACTGTGAAACAGTCTCTTCTCTGATAATATCATTTCCTGAACCATCTGGAAATATTTCCTTTAATTCCTTTACGGTTGCAAGCATATTTCTCTTATATTTATTCTGCAACTCAAAATATTCTTGTTCTTTTTCTGTATATAGTGCTAATACCTTTCTTCTCGTATCAACCTGCATATCTGAAACAATCTGTGCAAATTGTAGAGAAGCCTCAGTCATTTCTTTTCTATATTTTATCTCCAAATCCAACAAATCTTTATTTCTTTGGAGTTCTTTATCTATTATCATTTGGTTGATCTCTTCTTGAAGCCTGCGTTCTTCAATGGTCAACTCCATGTCTCTTCTTTTTTGCTCAGCTTCTAATTTTGCCTGATGATCAGCCAATTCTCTTTTTAATCTATTTTCCTGTTCGATAGATTCCATTTTAAACTTTTGATCTTTTTCAACAAGTTTATGCTCTTCAACTTTAAATTGCAAATCTACTCTTTTGCGTTCTGATTCCAAATCAGCTTTGAATTTCTCATAATTCATTTGCAATTTACTATTTCTTTCTGCCAGTTCAAAGTCTTGATTTTTTCTTTCTGCCTCTATTTTAGCATCCAATTCTCTCAATTCCATTTCCAATTTCTGCTTATGTTCAAGACTTTTTCTCTTAGAAGGTTCAGATATCATACCACATACTGTTTCAACTGGTTTGTATATAATATCATCTATTTTTCCAAGTGTAAACTTATCCCAAAATCCCATTTTTTTATTCCTCTTTTTATTTATTCTTTTCTGAAATATTATCACATACAGTTTCAACTGGTTTGTATATAATATCATCTATTTTTCCAAGTGTTAAATTTTCCCAAAATCCACTACCCATTGTATCTTTATTTCTTTCTGCGAGTTCAAAGTCCTGATTTTTTCTTTCTGCCTCTATTTTAGCGTCCAATTCTCTCAATTCCATTTCCAATTTCTGCTTATGTTCAAGACTTTTTCTCTTAGAAGGCTCAGAAATCATATCACATACAGTTTCAACTGGCTTATATCTAATGTCATCTATATTTCCTAATGTAAAAGTATCCCAAAAACCCATTTTTTTACTCCTCTTTTTATTTAAAATTTATTTTAAATATTCATTCAAAAATTTTTTTATTCTTTCTAATAATCTTAATGTAAAATTTAATCCTTGAACTTCTGCTCTTCTAAAATCTTCTTCAAAACCTTGTCTATACTCTATTGGTACCTGATTTATTAAATTCTTTATAATTTTAATAATATCTATTAGTGAAACTGACGAATTCACATTATCTTGCGATAAAGAATCAGGATTATACCAATTATAATCATTATTTTGTCTTTCTTCTTCTAATTTTCGTTTTCTCTCTTGTTCTTGTCGTTTTAATTCTTTTTGTCTTTCTCTTTCTTTCCTATCTGCTTCTTCTAACCATCTTTTTTGATTTTCACTATATTTTTGATTTATATTTTTATCTTTGTTTATCGAAGAATTATAATCAGAATAACTAAAATCATTACATCTATTTCTATTCTTTATAGAAGTATTATTATAATCAGAATAACCATAATCTCTATCATCTTGCTTTCTTTTAGGCTCGTCTCTCTTTTTTCTATATTCCTCTTCTTCTGCTTCTTCAGCTTTTCTTCTCTCTTCTTCTCGTCTTTTTCTCTCTTCTTCCTCTGCTTCTTCTGCCTTTCTTCTTTCTTCTTCCTGTCTTTTTTTACGCTCTTCTCTCTTCCTTCTATATTCTGCTTCCTCTTCTTCTTCAGCTCTTCTTCTCTCTTCCTCTTCCCTTCTTCTTTCTTCTTCCTCTGCTTCTTTAGCTTTCCTTATAGCCTCTTCCTCTGCTTCTTTAGCTTTTTTTCTATCCTCTTCTTCTTGCCTTATTGCTTCTTCCTCTTCTTGTCTTGCTTTTTCTTCTTCTTCCTCTCGTTTTTTTCTCTCTTCTTCCTCTTTCTCTGCTTTTTCCTTTGCTTTTCTTTCCTCTTCTTCTGCTCTTTCTAATTCACAATAACAATTTTCAGGAATAGTAATTATAGAAAAAATAGAATCCGATATATCGCCAATTCTTGAAACATTTGAACAAAAAGAAAAATCTTTATTATCGAAATTCAACAAATGTTTAAACAGTTCATAATCGTCACTTGAAGTTGAAATATATACAATTCTTTTTTCAAAAAATAATTTACATTTTTCTGGGATATTAAAAGATTTATCAGAAGATAAAATAGAATTTACACAATATTCATCAAAACCAAATTCTTTATCAATAGATACTGGAAAAGAACTATCAAAAACAGGACTTATATTTTCAAGAAAAAGTTTCCACAGATAGTCATAATTAGGAACAATGGCTTTATCTTCTGTTTTCAAATCTTTTATTACAATTCCTATAAACCCATAAATCGAACGACCTTTCGAATCTTTAAATAATTTTTCAGACTTTTCTTTTTCATTTAAAGATAAATCACAGTGATTGGATATGTCTTTTAAAAAACCTACAAGACCAGCAATTCTATAATCGCCATTATCTATGACAACCCATCTTTCGCCATCTAAAAAATCCATAGATTTATTTGAATAAAAAATATGTTTTTTTATAAAATCTAAATCATTTGCAGATATATCTACAGGCTTAACAAGAAGATTATAATCACAATTATATAATCGAGTATGAATAATAGGAGATATTTTCATTATTTAATTCCTTTTTTTGCTTTTAAATCATCAATTCTTTGTTTTAGCAATTTCTTTTCTTTCTTAAATGAAACTTCGATCTGCTTTACATTATCTTCCCATTTATCTGTTTGAGATATAATGACATTCAATTCTTTTATTTTTGTGTTCAATATAACAGGATCAAAATCAGATGAATATATATCCTTTATATAATCCCTATAAAAATCAGTAAAAATTGAATATACAGCCTTATCTTCAATTTCAAGTTCTTTTATCAAATCAAAATGATATTGAATCCATTTCAATTCATAAAATTCAGCCTTTACCTTAGAAGCCTCACTATTTGCAACATCATAGAGAACATCAAATAAATTTGCGTTATTCTCATAAAAATCATCTATCAAGCGTTTTCTACTCTGTTTAGCTACATTTAATAAAGAAATATAAGATTTTATATCCAATTTTTACCTCGATTTACAAAGATTCTATTTTCTTTGAAAGCTCATTGTGAAATTCTTCTAACTTTTTTGTTAAAAATTCTTTAATAAGATTTTCACTCAAAGAAAAACTCCGATCCATATTTTTTGTCAATCTATCTAAACAAGCACGCCTCATCTCTGGATCAATAGCATTATCTTCAGCCAATTTTTGAGCTATTTCAGGAAGAGCTTTTTTATAAAACTCCTCCTGTTCATCTCTAAAATCTTTCAACATACTTTCGATAAATGCTATTTCTTTGCTATGATTTTTTATCAAATTTAAATAATGTGCTTCATATTCATAAAGCGACTGCATAGCATAATCTTTTTTTCTATAAGAACTATTAGAAGATATTTCATCAAAAGCATTGAAACAATTACCACGAGCCATAAAATATTTAACCTTCTTTGAAGAAATAATAGATAATTCCACCAATCAATAATCCAATTCCACCAATAATTAGAAGAAAACTAGGCATACACCCACTATTTCCTTTATTATTGAGTTTTTCTTCCTCTCTGAATTTCCTACTTTCCTCTTCTCTTCTTCTTTCTTCTTCTTGTTTTCTTTTACGTTCCTGTCTTTTTCTTCTTTCCTCAGCTTCTTCAGCTTCTTCTCTTCTTCTTCTAAGTTCTTCTTCTCTTCTTTCTTCTTCTTCAGCTCTTCTTCTTGCTTCCTCTTCTGCTTTTCTTTTAGCTTCTTTTTCCGCTTTTCTTCTTCTTTCCTCTTCCTCAGCTTTTCTTTCCTCTTCTTCAGCCTTCTTCTTAGCTTCTTCCTCAGCCTTTCTCTTTGCTTCTTCCTCAGCTTTTCTCTTTGCTTCAGCTTCTGCTTTTTTCCTTACTTCTTCCTCAACTTTTCTTCTTTCCTCTTCCTCAACTTTTCTCTTTGCTTCTTCCTCAGCTTTTCTCTTTGCCTCTTCCTCAGCTTTTCTATTTGCTTCAGCTTCTGCTTTTTTTCTTGCTTCTTCCTCAGCTCTTTCTAATTCATTAAAACAATTTTGCTTAGTAGTCATCACAGAAAAAATAGATTCTGGTATATCACCAATTTTTGAAATATTAGAACAAAAAGCAAAATTTCTTTCTCTACTATTCAAAAAATGTTTAAACAATTCATAATCATTTTTTGAAGTTGAAACAAATATTTTCTTATCTCCAAATTTTTTGGATTCTTTTGGAATATCAAAAGATTTATCTGAAGATAAAATAGAATTTACATTATATTCAGCAAAACCAAATTCTTTTTCTATAGTTTTTGGAATAGGACTATCAAAAATAGGGCTTATATTTTCTATAAATAGTTTTAACAAATAATCATAAGTTGGAACTATAGATTTATCACTATTTACAAAATCTTTTATAACTATTCCAATAAAGCCATAGATAGAACGCCCTTTAGAATCTCTAAACAATTTTTCAGATTTGTTCTTCAAATCTTCTGACAAATTACAATTACTACATATTTTATTTAGAAATCCTACAAGACCAGCAATCCTATGACCACCATTGTCTATAACGACCCATCTTTCACCTTCCAAAAAATCCATCGATTTATTGGAATAGAAAATATGTTTTTTAACAAATTCCAATTCATTTGTAATGCCTGTTGGTTTGACAACAAGACTGTAATCACAATTGTATAACCTTGTGTGAATAATTGGAGATATTTTCATTTTTTTTACTCCTCAATTTTTATTTTTTTATAATACTTTAGAACTTTCTTTTAAAGCTTTTTCCAAATCATCATCAGATATATTTACATATTTATCCATAACTTCTTTAAATGAACCTTCTTCACAACCTGCTGAATCTTTGGCAAATCTATACCAGCGAGGAATTACCTCCAAACTTGGAATGAGATTATCTGTGTATAGATGAAGGTCTTCTCTCATCTGTTTAATTTTCTTTATATCATCATCAGTTTGAACAGACAATTTTTCAATATCTCTCTTTATAGCATTATCAACATCTTTAATATCTTTTTCTGCCTGAATTTTTACATTGTTAATATTTTCTGATGTTGTTGTTTTGACATCTTGTATTTTCTGTTCAGAATCTCTATGAATACTATCAATTTTTCTTGCTGTACTGCTCTTTAAACTGTCTATTTCTTTAGAGCGACTACTTATTACTTGTTCAATTTTTCTTTCCATATTGCTCTGTGCAGTTTGTATTTCTCGTGAAGCCCTATTTTTCTCATTATTAATATTAGCATTAGCACTATTCTTAACATTTTCAATTTCCATATTTGCGGAATTTCTAACACTTTCAATTTGGTTATTCATTCTGCTTGAATAGCTATCTCTACGGTATTTCAAATCACTTATTTGACTTTCATAACTTTCTGCATTTCCAAATGTTGAACCCAAAAAATTTAATCCCTTTGAAAAAATATTAGAATTTTTCTTCTCTTTTTCGCGTATAGAACTATTATAATCTGAAATTTGAGAATCTCTTTCAGACCTTAAACCAGATAATGTAGAGTCACGTTCATTTGCCAAATCTGAAATTTGAGAATCACGACTTCTTGCAAGTCTTGCTATCTCATTATCACTATCTGACTGCAATTTTTTAATTTTTGAATTTCCTTCTTCCTTAGCTCTAGAAACTTCTGAATCAAGTTCATCTTCTAAATCTGATAATTTTCTTTTACTCTCTCTCTCCAATTTAGAAACTTCATCTCTATGAGTTTTTTCCAATCTTGCTACTTCATCTTTACGATATTTTTCAAGCCTTGCAAGTTCAGAATCACGTTCTGATGTCAATTTTTCTATTCTTTCATTGCGACTATCACTATACTTTTGCTTCTCTTTGCCAAATTTTTCCATAAAACTATATATGGATTCACAATGTTGTGCAAATTGCTGTTTTACAATAGTAAAATATATTCCAAACAAAATAGGTAGATTTATATTTATCGGTTTCAATTTGCCTGAATAATCATTGTCAGAAATATTTGCACCAAGAGAAATAGGAATTATTGTTATAATTCTCTCAATTTTGTTTGCTTTAGAACCGAATAATGGACTAAATGCTTCTTGAACAATTTTACACAATTCATCTTCAGAAACCAAATCATGAAATAGATCATATTTAGTTATGACTATTGCAATAGGTGGAAAAAAATTATCCTTTTCTTTTCTCTGTGAATATCTTGCCAAGAGATTATTTATACTTGCATTTGCTAAACTAACACTTTCAATTCTCTCATCTATATCTTCAAGTTCCTCTCCAGTTTGAAAATCTTTGATAATATTAGCTCCATCAACAAATATAAAAAGAGAACTCGATTCATAAATATCTTGTTCAAGCTGTTCATAAGCCCCAACCTTATTTCCCAAATCACCGCCAGCATAATCTATCCAATCAAAAGACATTATTTTTTCATAGCTCTGACAAAGATCGAAAGTATATTTTTCAAATGTACCTGAGTCAGTACCAACAGGAAATCTTTTTTCTTTTAGTTTTCCATTTCTCAATTTACTATATGAATCTCTCAATTCTATATCTCTTTTATCATCTGTTGTAAGAGTATATCCTTCTATTCCAGCTAACATCTTATAGTATAATGCCAAAAGATAGCAAGTTTTACCAGAACCTGACATTCCCAATACTGTTATTTTTGTATTTTCCAATTTCTTATATCCTTTCTGCTATTTAATATCTTTAAAAGAAAAATTTTTGCCATTCTTGTATAAATAAGGTATATTTTTCAATTCCAATTTTAGCTTTTCACGATGATAATTTTGAAATTTATCATTTTTATCAAGTGCAAAATACAGTGAAAAGAAAAAAGGAAGATATATATTTACAGGTTTTAACTCACCTGCATAATCTTTTTCTGAAATCTTTTCTCCAAGACTTATTGGAATAATGGAAACAATTCTATCAAGTCTATTAGTCTTTTTGTCAAAAAGAGGATCAAATGATTCCTTAATTATTTTGCATAAATCTTCATTTGATATAGATTTATTGAGAAGATCATATTTTGTAACAACAATAGAAACTGGCAAAATTTTATTTCCTGATTCTATGTAATCTCTGATAAAATTATTGAAAATAGAAGCACATTCAAATTTTATATTGTCAACTTTTTCTTCATTATCTCCATCAACAAAAAAAGAAGAATCAATAAAAATTAATATTGAATTTGATTTATTTATAGTATCTTTAAATTTTTTATAGTCTTCCATATTTCGAGTTTTCTTACTTGACAATACAGAACCTGAATAATCATATAAATCCAATGACATCACAAAATCATCAAAATTATACATCAAATCAAAACTATATTTAGTTATATCTTTTTTATTATCTACAGAAAATCTATCTTTTTTTAAAGAAGAATTACGCAAATTATTTACATTATTTAGAAAATTCTCACTTGTAAAATCATCTTGTCCAACTAACAAATAACCATTTCTACTTGCCAACATTCTATAAAATAAAGCTGTAAGGTAACTTGTCTTACCTGAATTTGATATTCCTAAGATAGAAATAGAACTATTTAATTTTGTTGATTCTTTTAACACTTTTTTATA
>JBGUKW010000202.1:0-4618 GCA_045114665.1 Candidatus Xenobia bacterium
CCAGGTAGTGTAAGCCAAGTTAGAGAATGTACTTCTTCCCTTGTCAGAATGGCAAAAACAACAGAATCTGCATTGATAATAGTGGGACATGTTACAAAAGAAGGAAATATTGCTGGACCAAGAGTCTTAGAACATTTAGTTGATTCTGTAATATATTTCGAAGGTGAACATATTCAAAATTTTAGAATAATTAAACCTGTAAAAAATAGGTTTGGTTCAACAGATGAAGCTGGAATATTTGAAATGACTTCAACAGGATTAAAAAGCATACAAAATCCTTCAGGGTATTTTCTCACAGGTAGGACAGGTGATGCTTCAGGTTCTGCAATAATCCCTGTAATAGAAGGCTCAAGAGCTATATTAGTTGAACTACAGGCATTGGTTACAAAATCATGGTTTGGAATTCCAAACAGAAAAACAAATGGTTTCGATTTAAACAGATTATCCCTGATTTTAGCAGTAATAGAAAAAAGGGCAGGATTGCAAATATCCTCAAATGATGTATATGTAAACGCAGTTGCTGGTATGGAAATAACAGAACCTGCTGCAGATTTAACAGCTGCAACTGCAATAATTTCAAGTTATACAGACAAAACATTAGGCGTTGAAAGTGCTATTTTTGGAGAAATAGGCTTGGGAGGGGAGATAAGAGGAGTTTCATTTGCTGAAAAAAGGATAGCCGAAGCTGAAAGGCTTGGTTTTAAAAAAATATTCATACCAAAACAAAATGAATCAGCAATATCTTCTTATAGAAATTCTTCGAGAAATAATAGTCCAATAAAAATAGTAACTTTATCAACAGTAAAAGATTTAGTTTATAGTTTAGGGAAAGGCTATTAATTTGGAAGCTAAATATTTTGGATGAAAAAATTATTTAATCACCAAGTTAATAAATATGTAGTTCAGGAATATCAATGAAAAAATTAATCAAAGGATTATTTTTTATATTTTTCTCTATATGTGGGGGAATTGCAGGATGGTCTATTTATGAATATTTAAATCCGATCCTCCAAAATGTCTCTCCTGAGTTATCTTTTATAAATTCAGTTGTTTTTACAATAATAGGAATTATTTTTGGCATTTCTTTTAGTTCAGCACTTTCCGATTCCATTTTAAAACTGATAGAACAAATAGCAAAACAACTCTTAACAATGTCAACAAAAAAATTGACAGGTGGAGCTGTTGGTTTAATTGCAGGTTTAATCACATCTGCCCTGTCCGTTTATATAATTTCAACAATTCCTTTTGATTTAATTCCATTCGGAAGATATATACACTCCCTTTTGTCAATATCAATCACAATACTTATATGCTACATAAGTGTTTATTTAGGTGCTATAATAATTGGAAAAGTATCAGTTTCATCTCAAATATTAAAATCAAAAAATGGACTTGATCTATTTTGGGGCGAAAAACAAAAAATAATTGATACGAGTGTGATCATTGATGGCAGAATTTATGATATATTAAAAACTGGATTTATAGATAGCACAATTATAGTTCCACGTTTTATTTTGACAGAACTTCAAACATTGGCAGACTCTGCAGATGATCTAAAAAGGACAAAAGGCAGAAAAGGGCTTGATCTTCTAGAAGTAATGAAAAAAGAATTTGAACTTGAAATTGTAGATCAAGACTACGAAGGAATACCTGTTGATGATAAATTATTAAATTTAGCAACAGAATTGCATGCAAGCCTTTTGACAAATGACTATAATTTAAATAAGGTTGCAACTGTAAAAGGTATTGAAGTTTTAAATATAAATGATCTATCAAATGCTGTAAAACCAGCTATTCATGCAGGTGAAATCTTAAAAGTAAATGTAATAAAAGAAGGTAAAGAAGCAAATCAAGGAATTGCATATCTCGAAAATGGAACAATGATTGTAATTGAAAATGGAAAAAAGTATATTGGAGAAGAAGCAATTATAGAAGTAACAAGCTATCTTCAGACATCTGCAGGTAAGATGGTATTTTCAAAAATTTATCAAAATAAGAAAAAGTAAAACTTGTTACAGACGGAAAACAGGACAAAAAAAATGAAAGAAAAAAAGATTGCAGGATTAATTACAGCAGGTGGTTCCTCATCTCGAATGAAAGATGGAATTAACAAACTTTTTATCCCTATTAATGGTATTCCTATTTTGATATATTCTGTAATTGCTTTTTCAAAAAGTGAAAAAATCGACAGCATTTTCATATCTGTAAAAGAAAATTTGATTCCACTTGTGAAAAGTCTATGTATATCTTACAAAATAAATAAAAAAATTGTCGTCGTAAAAGGTGGAGAAACAAGACAAGAATCAGTAAAGAATCTGCTTTTATCCGTACCAAATGAAATAGATATTGTATGTGTTCACGATGGGGCAAGACCTATGATTACCTCAAAATCAATAGATTTTCTGCTTACAAATTTCACAGAAGATATCGACGGCATACTTCCCTGTACTTCAATAACAGATACTGTAAAAAAGATTGACAAAAATAACATAATAATTTCAACAGAACCAAGAGATGAACTTGTAAGAGTGCAAACTCCACAGATATTTAAAAAAGATATACTAACTGAAGCATACAAAAAAGCAGAAGAAGACAAATTCACAGGAACTGATGAGGCTTCATTAGTTGAAAGATTATCAAAAAAAATAAAAGTAATAAAATTACAAGGAAAAAATTTAAAAATCACATATAAAGAAGACATAGAAACATTCAAAAAATTTTTATTTCCGAAGGACATTATAAAATATGCCAATGGATGACAATGATATAAGAGAAGAAATGGAATATCTCGATGAAGTAATGCTCGATTATTCCACTATGGTAAAAAACATAGGAAAAAACGGATTGGCTGCAAGTCTGTTAATGAATTATAGAGATGAAATTCAAGACATAATGACAGAACTTGCAATGAATAATAGAGATGTAAAAGAATACAGAAAAAATTTGATAATGCTTGACAATGAACTTAGACAAAAGGCTCAACTTTATGTAAATGAAGTAGGACATGCAAATTTTAAGCAATATCAAATAATAAATAATCCACCTCCTGAAAGATGGTGGTGGTATTTAAATAGAGTAACCATGGGTAGAGAGGAAGACAAAAAGAAACCGTGGGAATTTTGGAAATAAATAAATTTTTATCATTTATATTTATATTATCTATTTTTCTATTTGTAACAGGTTGTTATAATGCAAAATTGGAAGAAAAAATAGACCTCGCTCAAAAACAGCTTGAAATTGGTGCAACTACTGATTCCGAAAAAACTATACAAAATATTATTTTCAAGATAAAAGACAAAAAACAACTTGCAAAAATTCTCTCAATAAAAGCTGAAATATCTGCAGGTAAGGGTATGTTCGAACACTCAATAGAAGAAATAAGAACAGCTGTTGCTTCTGATTCAAAAAATGGAGAAATAAGAAAGCAATCTGCAAAAGTATATTTGAAAATGGGAGATTTGAATAGGTCATTATCTGAAATAGAAAGAGCTACAGAAATATCACCAGACGATTTGAGTATATCTGCATTAAAAATATCTATATTGTCAAAATTATATGATAAATATACAGCTCTATCTTATGCAAGAAATGTTCTTAGAGAACATTCGGAATGTAAACACACAAAAGAAGAACTAAACTTAATATATTTAAAAGTTGCAGACTTACTTGTAGAAGAAAAAGAATATAAAAAAGCAAAAAGTATATATGAAGATATATTAAAAGATGAACGACAAAAAGATAATGCCTTACTTGGAATTGCAAATATTTATTATCTTCAAAAAAATACAAAAGAAGCTGAAAAATTTGTTTTACAATCAATAGAAGTAAATGAATTTAATCCAGAATCACATATACTTGCAGCAAAAATATACCGTCTAAAAAATCAACCACAAAAAATAAAGAGAGAATTGGAATCTGCACTAAATCACAACTGTACTACTCCAGCCCTCGCTATTGAATATGGTTTTCTATGTCTTAGAAGTAAAGATCTCGAAACTGCTGAAAAATTTGCTGAATTGGCATTGAATTCAGCCCCAAATGATCCTGATGTACTTGGATTTGTAGCAACTGTTGCAATAGATAAAAATCACTTTCAGCAGGCAAAAGAATATTCACAAAAATCACTTGACTTAGATCCCAAAAATATGATTGCACATGTTGCAAGAACAGAAATGGCACTTAAAAATAAAGATTTTAAAGAAGCTGAAAAACATCTAAAGATATGTCTTGAAAATGATGACACATTTTTAATTGCAAATACATATATGGCAAAAATAAAACTTATCCAAAACAATATAAAAGAAGCTGAAAAATATATAGATAAAGCCATTGCAAAAGCTCCGACAGATCATTTTGCACTGTATTTTAAATCATGCATTTGTGCTACAAAATCAGATAAAGCAAATGCTTTTAAATATCTTAAAAAAGCTATTGAGCATGGAGCTAAAGGAAAGAGAGAAATCATAAGAGACAACTGTTGGCAAAAATATTTAAACGATCAAGAATTTAAAAGAATCATAAATGAAATATCGTGAACTACTCGGCTACAAGTAGCCGAGCTTCTTGCTTCAACGACAGCGGTTATTACCACATTTCGTATTACTACGAACAGCTTTCC
>JBGUKW010000203.1:0-6773 GCA_045114665.1 Candidatus Xenobia bacterium
ATGGTGAGCCTTGGGGAGCTGATGAAGACGAGATTAAACCTTGGGAAAATGAAGATGAATACTGGAACAACAAAAATAAAGAAGAAGAAAAAAGCAAATTAAAAACAAATAAAGAGAATATAAGCATTAAATTTACTTGTCCTAATTGTGGTTATAACTATGAAGAAAACGAACTTAGTAAACCTAAAAAGAAAGTAATTCTAAAAAAGAACCTTCCTCCTAAAGAGAACAAAGATTCAGAACAATTTTAAATAAACTAAAAAAATAAAGCGATAAAAATGTTAAAGTGAACATCTTACACCTGCAAACTAAAAATAAGTTATAAACACAAGCTCTAAACAAAAAAAATAACTATAAACTGCTTTGATAACTTTTATTAAAGCAGTTTATATATTTTCTGAAGGATATTTTGACATAAGGGAAAATATAATTTTTAGAGGCATATAAAGCCTAAAAAATAAACAAATGGAAGGATTTTTAGAGCAAATGAAATTTTCACAAGAACATGAATGGGTAACAGTAAAAGGAGACATAGCAACAGTAGGAATTACTGAATATGCTGCAGACCAGTTGGGAGACATCGTCTATGTCGAGCTTCCAGAAGTTGACACAGAATATGGCAAAATGGACAGAGTTGGCTCTATTGAATCAGTAAAGACAGTTTCAGACCTTTTCACACCAATAGGTGGAACTGTAATAGAAGTAAATCCTGCTATAAGTGATACAACACCAGATGGCGATGTAAATGACGATCAGCATTTTGAGTATATCAACCAAGATGCCTATGATAAAGGCTGGTTATTCAAAATCCAAATGAGCGATCCAAAAGATCTCGACGACCTCATGAATAAAGAAGAATACGATGCAATGATAAAGGCATAGGAGTAAAAATGAGCTATACACCACATACAGAGCAAGAAATAAAACAAATGCTAAATGCTGTGGGAAAAGAGTCTTTGGACGATCTTTTTGAATCAGTTCCAAAGGAAATATACAAAACTCATGAAATGAATCTTCCAAAATCATATTCAGAAAACGAATTGAAAAAATTCTTTAGAAAATTAGCTTCTGAAAATAAGGTTTTTGAATCAAATTTCTTGGGTGGAGGTTGCTATAACCACTATATCCCATCAGCCGTATCAACAATAACATCAGACAGCAGATTTTTTACAGCATATACTCCATATCAAGCTGAAGCAAGTCAGGGAACACTTCAGGCAATATATGAGTATCAGACATATATGTCAAGATTGACTGGAATGGATGTCTCAAATGCCTCACTTTATGACGGAGCAACTGCTATATGTGAAGCAAGTATCATATCCATTGCCGAGACAAAAAGAAAAAAAGTCATGATTTCAGAAGCACTTCACCCTGAATATGCTGAAACATTGGCTTCATATATCGGCAGTGAAAACATAATAAAAGTACCATTTGATGAAAAAGGTTTAACAGATTACGAAGTCTTAAAATCAAAACTTACAAATGAAATTGCCTGTGTAATTTTACAAAATCCAAACTTCTTAGGTTCTATTGAAAATCCAAACAAAATAGCCGAAGCAGTAAAACAAAACAAATCACTTTTGGTAATTGCAATAAATGAGCCATATTCTCTCGGAGTAATCAAAAATCCAAGAGACTGTGGAGCAGATATAGCAGTTGGAGATGCTCAGAGTTTCGGCTGTTCAATGGGATTTGGTGGTCCTTCTTTGGGATTCTTGACAGTAAAAAGAAATTTGATGAGAAAGATTTCAGGACGTTTAGCTGGAAAAACTGTTGACACAGATGGACAAGAAGGATTTGTATTGACATTGCAGGCAAGAGAACAGCATATAAGAAGAGAAAAAGCATCTTCAAATATCTGTTCAAATGAAGCACTTTGTGCATTGTCAGCAACTGTCCATCTTTCACTTATAGGAAAAAGTGGATTTATGCAAACAGCTGAAAACAATTTAGAAAAAGCCCACTATATGGCAAAGAAAATTTCTGAATTAGATGGTTTTTCACTTAAATTTAAATCTTCATTCTTTAATGAATTTGTTGTAAACTGTTCAAAAGAAACACCTAAACAAATTGTCGAGAGAATGGCTTCAAAAAATATAGGTGGCGGAATACCTTTAGGCAGATTCTATCCAAATATGAAAGATTGCCTATTGATAGCAGTTACAGAGATGAACACAAAGGAAGATATAGACAACTTTGTAAAAGAACTTTCTGAGGGGGCTAAAAAATAATGACTAAAATCATATTTGAAAAAACTTCAGAAGGAAGAAAAGGTTCTGCAGTTCCTGAAAAAGATATAAATCTTGCCGAAATTTCAATAGATATCGATGAAGAAATGAAAGCAGATAAAACTCCTGATCTTCCAGAACTTTCAGAACTTGATGTAATAAGACATTATACAGAATTGGCAAATAAAAATATCTGTGTAAACAGCCATTTCTATCCACTTGGTTCTTGTACAATGAAATACAATCCATGTGTAAATGAAGAAATTGCATCAATGAGGTCTTTTACAGATATTCACCCATACCAAGTTGAATCATCTGTAAGTGGAAATCTTGAGATAATGTATCTTCTAAAAAAATATCTCTGTGAATTGACAGGAATGGACGATTTCACACTTCAACCTGCTGCAGGAGCTCATGGTGAATTTACTGCAATGTTGATGACTAAAAAATGGTTTGAACTCAAAAAAGAAAACAGGACTAAAATTTTAATTCCTGATTCTGCACATGGAACAAATCCAGCGAGTGCCAACATGGCAGGTTTTGAAGTTGTGCAAATAGCTTCAAATGAAAATGGAACAGTAAATCTTGAAGATCTCGAAAGCAAAATAGATGACAGAACAGCCTGTTTTATGATGACAAATCCAAATACTTTGGGATTATTTGAAAGAGATATTTTAAAAATTTCTGAAAAGATACACTCAAAAGGTGGATTGTTGTATTATGACGGTGCAAATCTAAACGCAATTTTAGGGCTTGTACGCCCTGGTGATGCAGGTTTTGATTTTGTACATCTAAACATGCACAAGACATTTTCAACTCCACACGGAGGAGGCGGTCCAGGTGCTGGTCCAGTAGGTGCAAAAGGCAAATTGGCAGAATGTCTTCCACTTCCAAAAATCATACAAAAAGAAGACAAGACATTTTCTTTGATGTATGACAATCCAAATTCAATCGGTCGTGTAAAAGCATTTTACGGCAATTTCTTGGTTTTGGTAAAAGCACTTGCATATATTCTTTCTTTAGGTAAAGATGAAATAGCAAATGTCGCTAAATTGTCTGTTTTAAATGCAAATTACCTTTTGAAAAAATTAGAGGACATTTACGAAATTCCTTATGGCACATCTTGTATGCATGAATTTGTAGCTTCATCAGATATGCAAAAACGTATTTGTGGAGTAACTGCAATAGATATTTGTAAGAGAATGCTTGACTATGGATTCCATGCACCAACAGTTTACTTTCCGCTTATTGTTCATGAAGCTCTTATGATAGAACCTACAGAGACTGAAAGCATACAGACTCTCGATTTATATTCTGAAATCCTTCACAAAATACAGAAAGAGACAGAAGAGAATCCTGATTTATTGCATAAAGCTCCACACAATATGCCTGTTAAAAGACTTGATGATGTAACAGCTGCAAGAAAACCTGATTTGGCTTACAAAAAGTAGAATAAAATAAAAAATGGGGCTGTGAAAAAATTTTACAGTCCCTTTTTTTACAAAAGAAAGGATAAACGATGGCTGATAAAAAGAAAATAACATTGTTGCTAATCTGCATATTTATTATAGGGATATTGACATCTGCATGTGGTGATTCAAATGGAATTGATGATTTTAGCTTTGGATATGATCCTTATGGAATTGGTATTTACCATCCTGAGGAGCCAACTCCTATCCCCACTCCCACATCAACAATAACAACTGAGGGAATAATTCATCTATCACAAAAAATTTTTTCAATGAATGTTGATCAAGTTGAACATATAACAGTAAAACTTGGAGATACAGATGTAACAAATTCAGCAAGATTTATTCAAAATAACAATGGCATTGCAAATATTGACAAAGGAAAAATTACTGCTTTAAAACCTGGAACAACTATAGTAAATGTATATGTTGATGGTGCATTAACAAATGCTCATTTTGTAATAACAGTTATAGATCCAACGCTTCCGACACTTGAAATTTCACAAACTGAATTCAATATGGGAATCTGCGATACAGAAAATGTTATCGTAAAATTAAATGGTAAAGATGTAACAGAATCAGTAACATATACATCTGATGATACAAATATTGCTACTTGTGAAAAAGGGCTTATAACAGCAGAATCTAATGAAGGAACTGCCGAAATTATAGTTTCTTATGAAGGTGCAAATGATGTTGAATTTATTGTAAATGTTACAGATGATTCAGATGAAGATGCCACATTAAATAGTGATGTGTTAAATAAATTAGGAATAGATAAAAATGCTAAAGAAATAACAATACCTGCTGTTTATATAGATGGCAACAAAAAATATAAAATAACAAGTATTGAAAAAAATACATTTATTAGGTGCTATAATTTAACAAGCATAAATCTTCCTGAAACAATCACAGATATAGGAGAAGGCACTTTTTATGGTTGTTCTTCATTAAAAAGTATTAAAATACCCAACAAAGTTACAACTATAAAAAGAACTACTTTTGGATGGTGTCATTCACTTGAAACAATCGAATTGCCAAGTCATCTTGAAAAAATAGGTGATTATGCTTTTGAAGATTGTACATCATTGCAAGAAATAAATATTCCTGACAGTGTCTCAAGTATAGGAAAATGGGCTTTTAATCTTTGTACCTCATTAAAAGAAATAGAAATACCAGACAAAATAAAAATTATTAGTAATCATTGTTTATTCCAATGTACATCATTAAAAGAAGTAACACTTCCCAAAAATCTTGAAAAGATTGAAGAATATGCTTTTGGTTCTTGTCGTTCACTTGAATTGACAATACCTGACAATGTAAGTGAAATAGAAGACAAAGCTTTTAATAATGTCAAACATATCTATTACACAGACGATCTAAAAGCAGACACAACAAATGCCCCATGGGGAGCAAAAGAACAAAATTAAACTAAAAAAACAGGCATTGCAACAAATTTTTACAGTGCCTGTTTTTTTATTGATAAATAAATAATAAAATTATTTCTAATTATTTTTAGATAAATAAGGATCTACTCCAGACATAAGATTTATCATTTCATTTCTGAACCGACTAATCAATTCATTTTTTGACATTTTATTTTGACAATAATTTTGATATAGAGTTTGATTTATCTTTATCAAATCTTCTTGCGTCACAAATTTATCTAATTTTTTTGAAAAAGGATTTGACTCTACTACATCATTTTTCAAATCTTTAGAAGTAGGTTCACCATTATTTGTATCATCAAATGAATCTTGTGTCAAATTTTCTTTTAAAAACTGAATTGGAACTGTAACAATTTTTAAATTTTTACAATTACTAAATAAATTAAAACCAAATTTTGTGACTGTTTGTGGAATAACTAAATTATTCAAAGAATAACAATTAGCAAAAGCCATCTCTTCTATATTTGTTACACTATCTGGAAGAGATATATTTTTCAATGATTCACAACCAAAAAATGTCTTTTTGTATATTGTTTTAACACCTTCTGGAATCATAATTTCTGTAAATGAAAGACAATTTTCAAAAGCACTCTCACCAATAAATTTTACATTTTTAGGAATAATTATATTTTTCAAAGATTTACAATTACAAAAAAGTCTTGTAGCTATTCTATTAATAGAAGTTGGGATTTCTATTGATTCAAGTGAATTGCAATTTTCAAAAGCACTATCTCCAATAAATTTTATTGTCTCTGGAAGAACAATTTCTTTTAAAGAAGTGCAACCTTTAAAAGCATTGGAATGTATATTTTCAACAGTACTTGGAATTATTACACGAGTCAATGAAGTTAAATGTGAAAAAACATCATTTCCTATTGCTGTTATTTTATATATAACTCCACTATATGTTGAAAAAGAAGGAGGTATCTCAATTTCTGTAATATCATATTTGCTTTTATATCCCAATCGTTTTAATGTACTATAATCCAATACGACATCTTCAATTTCAAATTTTTGAGATAAAGTATTAGTTGTTGCTATTTGAAAAACAATATTTTTAGATTTAAATTTATTTATATTTTCTTCATATCCAAGAGGAATACCAAAAGTTTCTATAAGATATATTATGGAATCATAAGAGAGACCTAAATTTTCCAATTTTATTTTTATTTTTTCCAATCTGGATTCTATACTCAAACTGTCATCAATAAATAAATTTAAAAAAGATTTATCTACACCTATTCTAATAAGATTAATCTCTTTTTGTGTAACTTCAGACATAGGAGCTAATTGTCTAAGCAATTTAGCAAATAAAAAGATATCTTTAAATATATTTTTACCTTTTTGCTTTACAATTGTTTGAACTGCCACAGGAATAGTCATTCAATTTTCCCCCATAATATATATTTAAAATATTTTTCTTTTTATTTTTATCAATTTCCTTTTAATTAAATTATATTTTTACCTTTTTAATAAAAAGAAAAAATCACTTAACCAATATAAATTTTGGTCAAAGTATTTATGTTATGAAAAATATTAAAAATATTAAATAATATGTAAAATTTTTAATATAAAATATCTTTCTTTATTGTTCAATATAATCTTTTCAAATTATATTTATCAAA
>JBGUKW010000204.1:0-2821 GCA_045114665.1 Candidatus Xenobia bacterium
TACAA
This sequence comes from Candidatus Xenobia bacterium, assembly GCA_045114665.1. Taxonomy (GTDB): domain Bacteria; phylum Vulcanimicrobiota; class CADAWZ01; order CADAWZ01; family CADAWZ01; genus CADAWZ01. The sequence continues at coordinate 6 of JBGUKW010000204.1, forward strand.
CTGTATTTCTTATTCCGTGACCGACTAAATCAGCGATAGTCTCTTCAGATATGGATTCTAATCCAAATTGATTTAGTGCATAGTTAATACAACCTGCAATATCTCCTCTTGAATCTATTAAAGTACCATCTAAATCAAAACAAAGTAAATAATTATTTTTCATAATATCATTTTATTTCGCTATTCTTTTGTAGTATAAAGAAAATACCAATAATTATTTCAAAAAACAAAATATCTCCGCCCACTTTAGGACTAATTCCGAAAAATCCATAAAATGAATCAAAAGCATTTCTAATATTCAGAAGAAAATATCCAATAGGAGGAATAAAAGCTCCTAAAAAAATAAATAAAGAAATTCCAATAATAAATACAAAAATTAAAGTTATATTTCTTATTCTTATATTTTTTTGTTTTCCTGTAATGTCATTTCCACAAGCTGGACAAATATTTTCTCCATCTTTCAAACAACAACCACATTTATTACAATAGATATTTTAACCTCGCTTTTTATTTTAACAAAAAAAAATAAAAAAAGCAAAAAAAAATTCACCTTATAAAAAAAATAATAAGGTGAAAAAAATAATAAATTATTTTTTTAATTTCCTGCTATCGCAATTTAGAAAAGAGAATTATAAAATTTCAAAATTCTTTATCAATTCGCCCTGTCTTCTTACCCACATATATATTCCTTCTCCAAAAACTTCGGCTGTAATTATATATCCCTCATCGTCTTTATCAATAATTTTAGCTGTAGGTAATCTATCCAAAATTGGTTCAACATCATTACCGCAAAATTTAAATCTAACTTTTTGCAACTTTCCGCCATACATAAATTGAATTCTTTTCCTAAATTCGCCTTCCTCAAAACGACTACTGTAAGGAATGTGGAAACTTTCATCAAGAACTTTTAAAGTTTTTATTCTGTCAATTCTATAAATGGTTGGAAAAGAATCATTTATTACATCAAAATCTTTTCTTACATTTTCATCATCAATAAAAGCTGTCAAATAGAAATAATATTCTGAAAACATAATTGCAAGTGGTTTTAATTTTCTTTTGACAAGTTTTTTATCTTTTGTTCTCTTATAACTAATATCAACCAAACGACATTTGCTAATTGCTTCACCTAAAGTCCAGAGCATGTCAATAAATCTTGTTTTATGTTGCAATTCAACATAATGAAACTCTTCATTTTTAATTAGTTTTCTGACCAACTTTTGATTTTCTTTTGGAATACAACAAGAAATCAATGTATCGATCATTTCGATCATTTCTTCCTTAACAAAAGCCCTACTGTCAAGCAATATTTTACAAATTGCAAGTATTTCGCCATTTGTCAATTTGAGATGATAAATTTCCTCTAAATGATATTTTTTTTCAAACCTATCATATACAACAGAATTTACAAAACCTGTATGATTTCCCGAAGATTCAATAAAATCTCTTATATCATCTATATCTCTTTGAATAGTTCTTTCATTTACTCCATAGGCATCTGCTTCATCTGGTTTACTTATTGAATACCCTTCCATAAGTTTTGTATAAATACCAAGAACTCTATCTATTTTCCCATATTCCATATATAATCTAATCTCCACAACTAAAATCTTATGTTACTAAGATTATAACCCATTACCTATGACAAAAACTGTCATTTTTAATATTTTTTTAAATTATTTTTTTACAATAAAATAAGTCAATTTTTCAGACAATTTCTTTTCTATTAAAATATAGCTATACCAAGAAATCAAATAAGTAACTATAAGCATTAATATAAATAAAATGACATTCATAAAAATAGAATTTGTTCTAAATAGTTTATATACTGCAGTAGTAAAATATTCAATAAAATAAACAGAATAACTCATGTTTCCAATTAAAATTAAAAATTTAGGAAACTTAAAATCTATAAATAAAACATAAGAAGATAAGAATATAAGTGCAGAAGGAAATCCGTATCTAAAGCCTCTTTCAATTCCATTTCCAAAACTCCCTAATATCCAAATCCAAGAAGCTATAAAAATTATGACACAAAAAAATTTTCCAATTTTAGAAAATAAAATCTTTTCAAATTTAAAAATTATAAAATAAGTGAATGTTCCAAATATAAAATCAAGAATCACACTATCAGACCAATAAGTAAGATAAAAATTATTTGCTCCAAATATTTTTCCCAAATAGAATAAACATAAAGTAATAGCAGAAACAATCCAAAACCTATATTTAAAACTAATCAAGATTGACACAAAAAACAAAATATAAAATAATATTTCATAATTTAAAGTCCAACCGATACAAGCTATAGGAAAATTAATTCCTTTTGAGTTTACAAATGGAATAAAACATAGTGATTTTATTAAATATTCAGGTGTAGGTTCACTCATTATTGACAGTTGAGGCTTCACAAGCAATATGCAATATGTAAATATAGTTATAATCCAATAAAGTGGTACAAGACGAATAAACCTTTTTGGCAAAAAACCTTTAATTTTAGATTCATTGTCTGTTGTATAGAATATGATAAATCCACTTATAACAAAAAACATATCAGGAGCAAAAGCTCCTGATAATGTTATTTCACAATGGACTAAAATAACAAAAAAAGCAGCAATCAAGCGAAGTATTTGAATTGAGTCAATAAACTTTCTATTTTTGTTTTGTTCTGACATAATTTACTTATCTTATCCAACAAAATCTATTTAACGACAGCATAGACCTTAAAATCAACAAGACCTGAAATAAAAACAGGTGATAAATTGTTTGAAATCAAACTGAAATTAGATGACTTAGGTACTATTATATAGTTTATATCAGGA
>JBGUKW010000205.1:0-10645 GCA_045114665.1 Candidatus Xenobia bacterium
AAGAAGATACGGAGGGAGAAATCAAACGAGAGCAAACGCAGGAGCAGAGAACAGAAAAGGATAGCATGTATGAACTGTCCGCAAAAATCTGGAGATAGCTCAACTTTTCAAGTCTCAAATATGGCAAATTCAAAACCAGAGATTTATTGTAAGGGAGCATTAAAAATAACAAGAGAAAAAAAAGCCAATAGTGAGTTGAAATACTCTTTTCCTATTTCAATAGAAAATGGACAAATATATTATGGAACATTATTTAAGATTATTGATAAAGTTGACAATGGAACAAAAGTATCAAATAGCAAAAAGACAAATAATGAATTAAAAAGAACATATGGTTTAAATCTTGAAAAATATTCAAGCTCTAAAGATGATTTATTTCCAAAAATACAATGGAATGATGTTGAAAACATTAAAACAACTCAAGACAAAAAAAAGATGACGGAAGAAATAGATAGTGGGAGCTATGTTGCAATATTCGAAGAAGAATCAAACAAATATATTCTCTGTAGATTAAATAAAAATTATATGGAGAAAGATGGAAAAATTTCAAATAAATTTCAAAAAGATTTAGAAGATGTACAAGACGAAATAAATGCCGAAAAAGATGCATTCATAAAAAAACATGGTATAAAAAAAATAGATAAAAATGGAAATGAATATTACGAGTTAGTAAAAGGTTCTAAAGAAGAAGCTATATATAACAAAAAATGCAAAGATAAATACTTAATAAAAAAACTTATCAAAAAAGTCAATGGTCTTTCAAGTGAAGAAGAAATAAATGAAGCAAATAATATATGGGACTCAAAAAATAAACATTATTCAAACATTTTTTCTATTGAAACAATACCAATTAATTATAAAATTAACTACGATGAAGACGATGAAGATAAGGAAGACGAACATTCGACAAAAATCAAAGCTAAATTCTGTCCTAAAATAACATTAAAAAAATCAGTAATAGCAAAACCGACTAAAAATCAAGATAACTTAGATGAAGAATATTTTAATTTATTTACTATTACAAAAAATAACACAAGTGAAAAATTTGATATAGACCAAGCAGTTACAACAGAGCTATTTTTTCAAGAACAAATTAATGAAATTCCTACAACAGAAGGCGAGAAGGTAATTATAGATAAAAATATGACTATGTTATATACAAATGGATATGTTTCTATAAATGGAAAATTATCTGGAAATGGTCAAATATTATCAGGTGGAAGTATTTATTTTAAAGTAGGAACTCAATTAAATACAGGTCTAAAAATTGAGGAATCTAATAACAAATTTGCATTATATTCTAAAGGGACAATACAAATGGGAGTTCCAAAAGGAAAGGGAAATTTAACAGAATTATATGAAAAAATTAGAATAGTATTAGCAAACCAATCAGCATTATATACTAATACAATAGTAAACAGGGCATTAAATCAAGAAATCGAACTTACTAAAAAAGAAAAAGCAAGAATGTCTGAAACAACTGGAAACAAAATGTCATTAAAAGAGTGTATGACAAAATGTTATGGATATACTTCAAAAGAAGCAAAAAATTTTTTAGAGAATATTGTCCAAAAAAATTCCTACATAACATATAATTATAACAATTATTATTATAATTATCGTTATAATATGCCTGAAAAAGCAGAAGATATAAAAATAGAATCTCAATATCCTTCAACTTTCAATGGGGTTATATATTCTTGGGGAGGATTCAAATCAGATGCTGAATATAATGATGTCCTCATAAATGGAGTATTAGTTACTTTTGGAGCAGATCCAAACTATCAACCTGGAAGTGGAGAAGGATTAAACGAAGAAGAACTTCTTCATTTAAACAACGGAGACATAAAAATTGATAACTGTGAAAATTTTAAAGTCATATACACTTCAAGCGATATAAATGCATTTATGAAATTATGTAAACAAGAAAAACCAATATATTTAACAAAAATTTATCAAAATATATTGTATCATTAAATTACTAATAAAAAATTCCAGTAGATGTGAAAATCTACTGGAATTTTTTTTTATTTTATTTTACTTAATATCTAATTCAAATCCGCAACATGGCATTCCTATTGACCAATTTTCCAAAACTTCTGGATGAATCTCCCCTATCACACCGATATTTTCGCCTTTATAGATGATTGCCCCAGTTCTACCAACAATATATGAAGGATGTTCTATTGGTTCTAACTTATATTCTCTTCCGAGGTAATACATAAGTGCTTGTAATATACTGCTTATTTCAGAGAAATTTGCATTACTGTGAGCGACTAAAACAGAAAGTTTATGTTTTGTCTCATAAGATGTCTTTTCATCTGCTGAAGCAACTTCTCCAATTTCAAAAATTCTGTGTGGATATTCTGCTCTTGGATTTTTCGATTCGATTTCAAGAAGAATAGGAATTATTGATTTTCTGACAACTCCATAAGTTTCTGTCATTGGATTTGCAATTTCAGCAATTCCTGATTCGTCTCTCATTTTAACAGTCTGATTTTCTTTTGAAGTCAAAATATATGTCATAACTTCTTGGAAATTCATACCAATTAAAAGTTCTCTCATCAATTTTTCAAGTTTTGAAATATCTGATTCTGAACCGACAGTGAAACTATCAAGCATTTTTGGAACAAAATTGTTATATCCATAACAAATACAATAATCTTCTACCAAATCCGACATGTGAAGAATATCTCTTCTATATGAAGGAGGAGTACAAGACAAAGTATTTTCATCAATTCTTTTTACAACATGTCCAAATTTTCTGAGTGAATTTTCAAGTTCATCAATAGTTACATCAAGACCTGTCAACTTTTTAGTAAAATCCAAAGTAACTTCTGTTGAATCTTCAAATTTAGAAGGAGATACAAATTTTTCTGACTCATATTCAATGGTAAAAGGTTCAATAATACCACCATGGTCTGCAATATTTACAGCCATTATATTTGCAACAAGCATTACTGATTCTTTTTCAGTTCCAGTAACTTCAACAAAAAGATTTTCATCTCCAACTTTTACTTTTCCAAGATTATTACTGTTGATTACAGGTGGGAATGACATAACTTCGCCTGAATCATCTGTCAAAAGAGGAAATTTATCGAATTTTGCAACAATATTGCCATATTGGATACCTTTTGGATGTTTTTCGAGGATTTCAGAAAGTGTCATTTCTTCTTCAAATCCAAGAGGCATAAAAGATTTTGTTTTTTCAGAAGCTACATAATGAACAGGTAATTTTACCTTGTTGAAATCATATATTCCGATAGCTATCAATTCTCTTTTTCTGCCAAAATTATCACAGAGTTTTTCTTGTGCTTGTATTAGTTGTTTCAAAAGTTCGTCAGTAACTTTTGTTCCACTAACAGAAAAACCAGCAATATATGGTCTTATTCCCTTGAGATTTGGATCAACTTTTATAACATTTTCTGCCTTTGGGGTTTTGTCAAAGAAATCATAATCTGCATGTTCGTCAAACATACAGGCCTTTATCTGTCTTGCAGTTCCCTCTAATGACCATAAATCTGGTCTATTTGTATCGTTATTTTCAAGTTTCAACTCGTCTGTTTCTGAATCATATTCTTTCAATTCACTTTTTACAGCATCGAGATAATCTTCCAAATTTTCAAGATTTACTTCTTCCTTCCCAATCATGTTGAGAAGTCCTTTTAATGAACAATTATAACCTGGCATTTACTACACCCCCTTTGAATCTCTGATGAAGTCTAAATCATGGCTAAACAGCTGTCTTATATCATTTATTCCAAGAGAAACCATAGCCATTCTGTCAATACCAAGTCCCCATGCAATAACAGGAGATTTTACACCAAGAGGAAGAGTTACTTCTTTTCTAAATATGCCAGCACCGCCCAATTCTATCCATCCCAAAATTGGGTGTTTTGCATGCATTTCAACAGAAGGTTCTGTGAATGGGAAATATGCAGGTCTAAATTTAATTTCCTCAGTTCCAGCTATCTCTTTTGCAAAAAGTTTCAAAAGTCCCAAAAGTTTTGCAAAATTTATATTTTCGTCAACAGCAATTCCCTCGACTTGGAAAAAGTCTGTTCCATGTGTAGCATCAATCTGATCATATCTAAAACATCTTGCAACAGCAAAATATTTACCAGGATTTTTAGGTCCAGAGGCAAGAGTTCTTGCTGAAATTGCAGTACCTTGACTTCTCATTATAAGACGTTTTGTTCTTTCTTCATCAAATGTATATCCCCAACCTTTACTTGCAAATTGTTTGCCATTTTCATGGGCTGATTTTACATTTGAATAAAATGGTTCTTCTATATTTTTGGGCTCTTCTGTATTTTTGACAAAATAGACATCATGAATATTTCTTGCTGAGTGGAATTGTGGCATAAATAATGCATCCATATCCCAAAATTCATTTTCAACAAGTGGACCAGACATCTCTTCAAAACCGAGACCAACAAGTTTTTGTCTAACATTTTCGAGAAATTGTCTGTAAGGGTGTTTCTTTCCTATCAAAAGTTTTGGAGCATTTAAATTTATGTCATATTTTCTTATTTCTGCCTCACGCCATTTACCAGAAGCAAGGAGCTGTGGTGTAATTTGATTTACAACCTCTCTAATTTTTAAGAAAGGAAGAACAGCCCTTCCCTCTTCAGTTATTGAGATTTCAAGCAAGATTTTTTCATCAATTCTAAAGAAACCTTTTTCAGGTGTTCTCTTTTTGAATCCCTGTCTTACTTCATCAACTTCTTCTTTTGAGAGTTCACAAATATCAACTGTTCCAAGTTCTTTTATTTTTTTGAAAATAGAAAGTCTTTTTTCCAAAGTTGCAATAAAATCTGATTCTGATTTTTTTATGATTCCATTTTCAATTACAACAGCAGAATTTTTTCTCAAATTTCCAATCAAAGGATTTACCTTTGCAGGTTCCATTCCTAAAGCAGTTGGCAAATCTTTTAATGAAATACCATCTTGATTAGAAGCAATTACTTCTAAAATTTTTGTCTCTGGAAATCCATTTTCTGCTATTTCTGAACCGATAGAAGTTATAGATACAAATTCTTTTCTTCCTATTTCAGAAGTCTTTATAAAATTTTTCAATAAAAGCCATTCTATAGCTGTTCTTAGTTGATTTACAGGAATCTCAGAAGCTACAGAAAGCTCTTCATTAGAAAATACATCTTTCTTTTTAAATGCCATTAATACAGCAATTTCAAGAGGATGAAGACGCTCAACAGTTTCGTTCATATTTTTTAACTCCTTAAAAATTTAACTGTTCAAGTACAGTATTTGGATAATAAGTTTTTAAAATTTTATCATAAGTATATCCATTTTTTGCAAATCCATAAGCTCCCCATTGGCACATACCAACACCATGTCCCCAACCAGAACCGTCAAATGTAAATGAATATACGGCAGAATCTGAAAGTTCTTCATTATTAGTATTTAGAGAAACAGGAAGAGATATCAAATTTACAATACGCAAAATTGAATTAATCTCACTTTCTGCATTTATGACAGATTCAGCAGGAATATCATTTTTTGCTTCAGCTTTTACCTTTTCGAGAAGTGCTATTTTTTGTGCTTTTGTAAGTGGAATCTCAGAAATTGTATATTTTGTACTTTTCTGTTTTCCTGCCCCAATAATAAGTCTAAGCTCAGCTCCTCTAATTATTTTAGTTCCAGTTGAAGTTATCAATTTTACTAGAGCAGCTCTACCAGATTCATCTTTTTTCGCAATCTTTATTGAATATAATTCTCCATTAATAATTTTCTTTTCTCTCAAAAGATTTGAAAGCTCATTTCTTGTTATTGTATAACTCCAATCACTCTTCATACAATAAGGACAATCTCTTGAAACAAGATAAGGTACAGGAGAAGAAGAGAATACATTTTCACAAGGGCTTGTCTTGCCTGCACAACTTGAATAAAAATAGCAATTGATTGGATTGCCTTCATAAGTCAAGATTTCTCCTGCTGTTTCAGATACTGCAACAATAACATTTGCAGATTCACCACTACAACCAGTATAAACTTGATCCATGACTGTTGAAAATAAATCAAAATATTTATTTCGAGGTGATTTTTTCATAATGGCAGCATAAGTTCTCGCAGCAACACTTTGAGCTTTCAATGCTTCAACATTCCAACTTGCAGGCATTTCACTTCCAACAACACCATATAAATAATCATCAATACCGAGTTTATTTATAACAAACAGAGAATTTTTTTTATTAAATACTACAAAAATATCTCCACGATATTTATTACTACCTATTTTTATATATGTTGGAGAAGTTATTTTAAAACTATCTGATTTATATTTACCAAATGAAATACAATCTTCTTCTGCTTTAAATATTATAGGCTCAGAACTTTTGACATTTTTTTCCTCTTGTACAAATACAGATAATTCTCCTTCACATGGATAAACAGTAACCGATTTAGATGTAAATAGATGTACTCTTATCATATTTGGTGTATCCTCAGGTGGATTAGCACTTAAGAATCCTGAAGAGAAACAAAAACAAAGAACCAATACAAAACAAAAAATAGATATTTTTTTTATATACATTTTATAAAGAAATTTGCCTTTAAACTTAATATTAATTGAGTGTTTACAGCAATTTTTCAAAAATACTAAGAAGTGTTAGTAAACCTCCTAATAAAACTTTAATATTTTTAAAAACTACTATAAAAAATAGACGAAAAAAATAATTTAATTTTGAAAAAAAAAACAGATTCTAAAAAAGAACCTGCTTTTTATTGAGAATACCGAAGATCGGAATCGAACCGATACGAGATGATAAATCTCCCAGGATTTTAAGTCCTGTGCGTCTACCTATTCCGCCACTCCGGCAGGATTTCTTAGATGTTATCTAACATTTCCGAAGCATATTATAACTAATTTAAGAAAATATGTCAATACATTTTTTAAATATTTTTGAAATTAATTACAACATACTACAAAATATAATATATTTTCTACTATGACAAAATTTCCTTTAAAAAATTTAAGAAAATAAAAAAAATTACTTGACAGTTTTGTTAATTATATATATAATGTGTGAGTAAATCCCCTTGAAAGGATTGCAGTTAAGGATCGGAGGAATGCGATTTGTTAAAACTGTCATCACAAGCAACACCTGATCTAAGTCACGAAACAGACGAAGATATCGTAAAATTAGCAAAAAATGGGGAGGAGTTCGCAACAGAATACCTTATTAACAAATATAAAAACTTTGTAAGAGTAAAAGCAAAGTCTTATTTTTTAGTCGGTGCAGATAGAGAAGACATTATACAAGAAGGTATGATTGGCTTATATAAAGCAATCCGAGATTTTAGAGCCGACAAACTTTCGTCTTTTAGAGCATTTGCTGAATTATGTATAACAAGACAAATAATAACAGCAATAAAAACAGCTACAAGACAAAAGCACATACCTTTAAATTCGTATATATCCCTCAATAAACCAATATATGATGAAGATTCAGATAGGACAATGCTCGATATTCTATCTGGAACAAAAATAACAGACCCAGAAGAAGTTTTTATAAGCCATGAATTATCTGATGATTTGAGAGAAAGAATTCAAGAAAATTTAAGTGAGCTTGAATCACAAGTTTTACTTTCATATCTTGAAGGAAAGAGCTATCAAGAAATGGCAAAAGAATTAAATCGCCATGTAAAATCAATAGATAATGCACTCCAGAGAGTAAAAAGAAAAATAGAAAAAACACTCGGAGAAAAAAATAATTATTAAAATTAAGAGCTATCTTCTAAAATCAATAGGAAGGTAGCTCGTTTTTTAGTGAGGTGAAATACAATGGAACCTGTAAAAATTAAAGAAAATCTATATCAAATTCCAGTAACAGATTGGAATGTGAGAGATTTTCATGGTTACTCAGTATATAATGGAACAACATACAATGCCTATCTATCTTTGGGAGAAAAAAATACACTTTTTGATACAGCTAAAAAAGGATTTTCAGAAGAATTCTTTGGCATGATCTCAAAAATAATAGAACCAAAAGATATTGATTATATAGTTGTAAACCATGCCGAACCCGATCACTCTGGACTATTGACAGAAGCTGTAGAAAAAATAAAACCCGAAAAGATTTTTTTGAGTTCAGCATGTCAAAAAGCAATTATTGACCACTATCACAAGACAGATTGGCCTTTTGAAATAGTAAAAGACGGACAAGAATTCAGTATTGGCTCACGCACTGTACATTTTCTTGAAACTCGCATGCTTCATTGGCCAGACAGCTGTTTTTCATATTTAAAAGAAGATGAAATTTTGATTTCAAGCGACGCATTTGGTCATCATTGGGCTTCAAGTGGAAGATATGATGATGAAGTTGACAATGCAGAATTGATGAGACATTCAAAAAAATATTTTGCAAATATACTTCTCCCCTATGCTCCAATGGCAGAAAAATTGCTTTCAAAAGTTGCTTCAATGAATTTAAGTATAAAGATGATATGTCCTGATCATGGTGTTATGTGGAGAAAAGACCCAGTTTCAATTATAAACAAATACAAAGAGTGGAGCTCAAAAGACCTTTCATTAAAGGGAAAAAAAGCAACTATTTTCTATGATACAATGTGGCACAGCACAGAAAAAATGGCTGATTCAATTTTTGATGGTCTAAAAAGCAAAGGCTTCAATGTTGATATAATGAATGTTAGAGTAAATCACAGAAGTGATATTATGACCGAAATACTTGATTCATCTGTAGTTGTAGCAGGTTCTCCAACTTTAAATAATGGTATAATGCCAACAGTAAGTGACATGCTCTGTTATATGAAAGGATTAAAACCTTCAGGCAAAATAGGCGGTTGTTTTGGTTCTTATGGTTGGAGCGGAGAATCCGTAAAAGAAATAAGTGAATATATGACAAAAGCAGGATTAAAGCTATTGGATGAACAATTAAAAATAAAGTATGTTCCATCAAATGAAGATTTAGTCTTATGCAAGGAATATGGAATAAAACTTGCCGATAAATTTGAATCAACAATACAAGGAGAATAATTTAATGGATACAAAATTTGTTTGTTCTATATGTGGTTATGAATATGATCCAGCAAATGGTGATGACAATGCAGATATAGCTCCTGGCACACCATTTGAAAATCTTCCAGATGACTGGGTATGTCCAGTATGTGGAGTAGGTAAAGATCAATTTGAACCTGCTGAATAATAGGGTAAAATTCTTATGGTACTTAAAGGTGATGTGAAAAAATTCGCATCACCTTTTTTTAAAGGAACTGCTAACAAAGTGTTTGTTTTATTTTCACTTATTAACTCAGTGATTACAGCAATTTAAAACTGTATTTTATTTTTGAATTTTACCTTCTAAAAAGTGAATAATTAGTAGTTTACCAACAGCTTCTAATGATATTTTTTAATATTTTTGAAAATTGCTGTAACAGACTCATGCAGTTATACAAAAATTGCTCTAAGAGAGAAGAAGACAATATAGAAAAGGACATAAGACATGGACGAACTTATAAAAAAAGCAGAAAACGGAGATATTGAAGCCCAAGAAGAACTTGGAAAATACTACTACCAAAGTCCCAAAGAAAGAAATTTGGAAAAATCATTTTATTGGTTTCTAAGAGCAGGAGAAAATGGCTCTAAAGAAGCACAATATAATATTGGTTTTTTCTACGAAACAGGTCAAGGGGTAGATAAAAATATAGAAAAAGCTATTGAATGGTATAAAAAATCGGCAAAACAGGGATTTCAAAAAGCACAATACAATTTAGGCTGTATGTATGCAAGAGGAACTGAAGTTGCTCAAGATTGGAAAGAATCGACAAGATGGTTTGAGCGAGCAGGTGGAAACGGTCATGTAAAATCTCAACGCATGGCTGGAATAGCTTATGCTACTGGAAAAGGAGTAAAACAAAACCAAGAACAGGCATTTAGATATTTCAAAAAATCTGCTGAAGGAAATGATCAAGAAGCTCAATTTTATCTTGCTGTCTGTTATGACACTGGTCAAGGAACAGATAAAAATATTAAAGAAGCTGTAAACTGGTATAAAAAATCAGCTGAAAATGGAAATTCTGAAGCTCAAATTTGCCTTGCTGAATGTCTATTAAAAGGTGAAGGCATAGAACAAGATGAGAAAGAAGCTGTATTTTGGATGAATAAATCGGCAGAAAGTGGGAATCCTGATGCAATGTATTACATGGGAACTTTTTATTTAGAAGGTTTTAGAGTAGAAAAGGATATTGAAAAAGCAAAAAATATGTTTCAAAGTTCTGCTAAATTAGGAAATCAAGAGGCAAAAGAAATTTTAAAACAGATTTAACTAGGCTTTTCGGTAATTTTTAAAAATACTGCATTTTTTTATTTTTGTAATTTTATTTAAAATAGAGAATATTTTAAATAAAAACTTTTAAAAAAATTTCTACTAAAAAAGTGATAGTATTGTACCTCACAAAAGTTGCTCATTCAAATTATTTAACAGCCGACTTAATAATACATAAACTAGCACAAGGCGTTAAATTATTTTTGAAAATTGCTATATTTTTTAAATTTTTCAATGTAAAAAAGACAAAAGAAAAAAGAAAAAATATAAAAATAAATTTTCTAAAATAATGCAATAAATTTATATTTTAATAGACTATAGACAAAATATATTATTTTATT
>JBGUKW010000206.1:0-8451 GCA_045114665.1 Candidatus Xenobia bacterium
AAAATTCTTCAATCAATTTTTGCTTAGATCTCAATTCAATACTTGATTTCATCAATTTTTCTATTTTAGCTACAATTTCCTTATCTTCGCAGTTAGACTCGTGATATTTTTCGACCAACATCAAAATATAGTCAATATTTACTTCTACTTGTTTTACGAGTTCCATTTCAAAAACAATGTCATCTTCTATATTTTCTTTGTTTGGTTGTTTTCTATATTTATCATACAGATCATTATACATACCTGTATAATCCTGACAATCAAGTGGCTTTAATAAATCGTCAACTTCTTGAAATTCATCAAAACTCGAAAGTATATTTCGCAATTTCAAAATTTGTCCAAAATCAGCTATAAATTTTTTCTCCGCTTCTTCCCCCACTATTTTTTCACCTAAAGGAAATTGAGCTAACAAATCAAGGACACGCTTATTATAATTTTCCATATAATAATCGAAACTCTTTAAAAGAATTTTACCACTTGCATTTTCATCACCAAAAAGACCAAGTGCTTCTTCTGTCTCTCTGTCAAGATCTCTAAAACAGATGATATTTCCAAATGTTTTTACAGAATTTAATATCCTGTTTGTCCTTGAAAATGCTTGAATAAGTCCGTGCATTTTTAAATTTTTATCAACCCACAGAGTATTTAATGTTGTTGCATCAAAACCTGTCAAAAACATATTAACAACAAGCAAAAGGTCTATATCTTTGTTTTTCATTCTCTGTGAAAGGTCTTTATAATAATTTGGAAATTTATTTGCAGAAGTATCATAACTTGTCCCAAATAATTTATTGTAATCTGCTATTGCTCTTTCCAAAAAATCTCTTGAACTCTCATCAAGATTTTCTGTGTTATCTGAATTTTCATCATCTAAAAATCCGTCTGGATCTTCCTCATTTTGTCCATAGCTAAAAATCGTGGCTATTTTTAACTGCCTATTGGGTGGTAGCATTGCAAGCTGTTTTTTAAATTCTGTGTAATACTTTTTTACTGCTTCAATAGATGAAACGGCAAATATTGAATTAAAACCATATAATTTCTTTTTTTCCCTCTGTTCCTTAATTTTTTTATTTAAAACCATTTCTTCTATATTCATCAATTTATTAAAAGTATAATCAGCACCATTTCTCTTTGTCTTTTGATCAAAATGTTCCAAAATATATGATACAATATTTGAAATACGATCATCTGATAAAAGTGCCGATTCCGTGTTTATTGCTTCAACTTTTTTATCATTATTTTCATCTTTTTGGAACATCGTCCTTATATAATCAATTCTAAATGGAAGTACATTTTTGTCATTAATTGCATTTATAATTGTATATGTATGTAATTTATCACCGAAAGCCTGTTCCGTTGTCTTCAAATTTGCTTTTTTACCAGAAAAAGCATTTTTTCTAAAAATAGGAGTTCCTGTAAATCCAAAAATGTAATATTTTTTAAAATGCTTTGTTATATTTGTGTGCATTTCACCAAATTGGCTTCTATGACATTCATCAAATATCATAACAATGGGCTTATTGAATACTTCGCTTTTCTGATTCTTTTTATTAGTTATAAAATTGTTTAATTTCTGAATAGTTGTTACAATTATTTTGACATTACTGTCTTCAAGTTGTCTGCGTAATACTTCTGAACTTATATTTCCATTTACAGAACCTTCTTCAAATCTGTTAAATTCTCTCATTGTCTGATAATCTAAATCTTTTCTATCAACAACAAAAAGAACTTTATAAATATAATTAAGTCTTGAAGCAAGCTGTGCCGTTTTAAAACTCGTCAAAGTTTTACCGCTTCCTGTCGTATGCCAAATATAACCACCTGCTTTTAATGTTCCAAATTCTTTGGCATTTGTTGCTATTAAAATTCTCCTTAAAATTTTTTCTGTTGCAACAATTTGATAAGGACGCATTACTAAAAGAAGTTTTTCAACAGTAAAAACACAATAACGAGCTAAAATATTTAAAAGAGTATGTCTTGAAAAAAATGTTTTTGTAAAATCAACTAAATCAGGAATAATATTATTTTTTTCATCAGCCCAATAGGATGTAAATTCAAAACTATTACTTGTTTTTTGCAAACTTACTTTTTCACTGTTATTTTTACTTTCTCTTATTGCTGAAATTCTTGTTGTATTTGAATAATATTTAGATTGAGTACCATTTGAAATAACGAATATCTGCACATATTGAAAAAGTTGATCATCTGCCCAAAAACTATCTCTTTGATATCGTTCTATTTGATTAAAAGCCTCTTTAATAGAAACTCCTCTTCTTTTTAATTCAATATGAACGAGTGGCAATCCATTTACAAGTATAGTAACATCATATCTATTTTTATAATTGCCACCATCTGTGGAATATTGATTAATAACTTGTAAGTAATTACCTTGAACAGAAACTCTATCAAATATTTTTATATTCTTTGTAAATCCATTATTACGCTTAAAAGGGTATTGAAAATCTTCTTGAAATCTTTTTGTTTTATCTTCTATTTTGTCTGTCTTAGGGGTTATATATTCATTATAAAATCTCTCCCACTCTTCGTCTAAAAAGCAAGACCATTCGGAATCTGCATTTAATCTTTCAATTTGTTTTCTCAAATTTTTTTTCAAAGAATCAGGATTATTTATTTCAGGAGCATATTCATATCCCTGTCCTTCTAATAATTTTATAAATTCTTTTTCCAAATCAGCTTCAGATTGATAACGATTAGAATTTCTACTCGGTTCAGGATTGTATTCTGTAACAACTGTTGAATCATTTGTAGATATTAAAATATTGTAAGTACTGTTCATCTTTGTATTTTTCCCCTAATTATAAAGAACAATTTTTTCTCACATAATTTTTATTATATCAGACTATTTACTAAAATGCAAACGAAAAAAGAGTGTGTGCAAAAATTTCTGTAAATTTAAAAATGAGTATTTAGTTTTCTGTGTAATGCAATGAACTGAATAGAGCGAAGCGGAGTTGAAGTGAATGTATTATACAGAAAACTATTTCGATAAATACAGAAAAAACTCATTTTTTGCTTGCCATATCCCTGCAAAAAAAGCGTGAGGAAAAAATTCTTTCCTCACGCTTTTTTATATCCCATTTACTATCTATTTATTTAAATTTTCTCTCATTAAGTCGTATTCAGGAAGAACTATAGGTGTCTTGTTAAGCAAATCGAGAACATCTTTTGAGAGATATTTTTTGTTTACAATGAATTGATATACATTGTCATCAACCCAGTTGTCATACATTGTGAAATAACCTGCATCACCTGGTGTTTTGCCCCAACTATTTTTTACACACCATTTGGTTATCTTGCCATTTACTTCATCATAACCTGTTACAAGCATAGCGTGGTTTGCAACACTTGAACCATATAAATATCTTTCTTTCTTAGGCATTTTTGTATTAATTCCGAGAAGTGATGAATAATCATACAAATCCTCATACATAACACCAAGTTTTCTATCCATATCATGTGAAGCATCTGCAGCAAACCATACTGGCTCACCAGCTTTGATTGATGCCTTAGCAACTTCTTTGAATTTATCCAATTCTATATTGATCATTGGGAGATCTTTTGAATCATACATATTTCTATTGTTCTCAATGACATAATACTCATTGTAATTCCAAGCTGGATTAGAGAAAATGGAGATATAATCTTTGAGATTTACTCCCAAACTCTTATAAAATTCAACAGGTGTTACCATTTTTGATTCTGTAATTTTTTTGTCTTTCTTAGTCTCAAAACGGAGATTGAATTTTTGTGGAGGCTCACCAAGGCACATTGAAAGGAGAGAATAGACTTCTGACAAATCTTTTTCTTTTACCTGTCTTAGCTCATCAACACTCTTACCCTGTTTTGCAAGGTCTCTGATTTCAGCAGCATGTTTGCGAAGAAGTCCTTCAAGAACATAGTTCATTGTAGTTGTATTATTTGAATGTACTGTTTCAGCCATTGCATAATTTGGAACAACACCATATTTTTCAATTATGTCTGAAGCATAAGTCCAATGCCCGCCATCACTTATTGGATCTTTTAGCCAAATGCGAAGATTTCTATCCATAATATCTCTATCAGCATATTTTATCATCATCTCATAGAACATATTTGCTTTTTCGAGCTTATCATAGAATGTATTGTAATTTTGTGAAAATTCAAAATCTGCCACTCCATATTTTTCAACAACCTTTGGACTTAGCATACCAAGAGCAGCAAAAAGCCAACATCTTCCAGATCTCTTTTGATCGCTAACAGCCCCTGTATCTATTTTAGTTGAAAAGAATTTATCTTTTGACTGAAGAACAGATCTTTTTTCCGACAAATCATTCAAATTTTGAGCAGAAACTGCATTTATTTTCCCGTCATAAGGTTTTGCAGATGAAAATTTCTTCAACATATCTGCATTTATTCCACCAACTCCAGAAACAACAGAAGAAGATGTTGTAACTGCAGTTGAATTATCTGCACAAAAAGCTGGACATGGTGCTAAAGACAAAACCATGCATGCTGTAGTAGCCCAAAGTATCTTTTTTAGCATTAAATCCTCCAAATTTTTAAAATTTTAAAATAAAAATTACTGACAAGCACTCTTTCCTGCAGAAAAACCAGTGGAAAAAGCTGCCTGTAGATTAAATCCACCTATATAGCCATCTACATCTATTACTTCACCGACGAAATAAAGCCCTTTAACTATTTTAGATTCCATAGTTCGTGGGTCTAAATCCTTTGTGTCAACTCCTCCCTGTGTTACTTCAGCCTCGGACATTCCCCTTGGCTTTGTAATTGTAAGAGTAAAATTCTTTAGTATTTCAACCATTCTATTTTTGTCTTTAGATGTCAACTGAATACACTGTTTAGAGCCTTGAAGTCCAGATTCTTGAATAAATACAGAAATAAGTTTTTGTGGCATATACTCATCGAGCATATTTTTAACAAGTTTCTTTCTATTTTTTTCAATATCGGCTTCAAATCTTGCAAGTAATTTATCTTTTGCAACAGCAGGCTTAAAATCAATAGAAATAGTTGTCTTTGATTTTTCGGAAAGACAGACAACAGCACGCCTACTCAAATATAATATAATAGGTCCAGAAAGTCCGTAAGATGTAAAGACCATCTCACCAAATTTCTGTTCAATTACTTTCCCATCTGCCTTTAAAGTTGCCTTTACATTTTTTAAACTAAGTCCTTCAAGTGCAAAACTTATATGTGATTCTGCAACTTCAAGAGGAACTAACGAAGGTCTTGGTTGTATAACATTATGACCAGTTTTTCTTGCAAAAATATATCCATCTCCCGTTGAACCAGTCCATGGATAACTCATTCCACCAGTTGCAACAATAACTTTTGAACAAGGAACAACTTCTTTTTGAGCAGTTCTTACAGCAGAGACAGCTCCATTTTCTGTTATTATCTCTATTATTGGAGTATTAAACTTAAAAGTTACATTCTTTTTTGTAAGTTCTTTTACAAGTGTGTCTCTTATATCTTTTGCCTTTTCACTTACAGGGAACATTCTCTTTCCTCTATCAGGCTTACAAGGGACTCCTCTCTGCTCAAAAAATTTCAAAAGATCAGCTGGTCCAAATTTGTTAAAAGATGAATGAAGAAATTGTGATCCCTTTGGATATCCTTCAAAAAGTTCATCAACTCTTCCAACTTGATGTGTTAAATTACATTTTCCCTTGCCAGTTACCAAAAGTTTTGTTCCAAACTCTGGCATTTTATCAAAAATAATTACTTTGTTATTAGAATTGGAAGATGCAGATATTCCAGCCATCATTCCTGCTGGGCCGCCTCCAATTATTACTATTTGATTATTATTCGAAATTTTCATTTCCCCCAATCTATATATCTTCTCTCTTCTGTCTTATCCTCTTTTATATTTTTAATAATCGCAATATGTCTTCCGTCCTACTACCCAATTTTCAAAAATACTAATATAACTTTTTAGGGAATGTTGTTGACATACTCCCAATAAATAAATTTAGGGGCATTACGGTGCTTTTCGGTAAACTATTTTGTAAAAAGCACTGAGGAATAAGTAACAAAACTTGAATTACGAGTATTAAAAATATCCCTCACCGCATTACTCGTTGTATAATCAATCAAAACTCCCTTTTCAGCTCCTAAAGACTTACAAGCCCCAACAGTTGCAGAAATAGCTCCTGCTCCACAGGCACATCTTGTTCTTTCTGCTATATAAAGAAGGTCTTTATAATCCATTGTTTTTAATTTTTCTATAAAAGGCATATCATTTTCTGCCTTAACTTTTTGTTCCGCATCTTCTATATCACCATAAGGCAAAAAATTATAATTATAACCATAATGTGTCATATCTGAAGAGGCAAGAATAAAAAACTTCTTATTCAAATTTTTAAGTGCCTTCCCCAATTCCACTCCAAATTCATAAGATGATTTTATTGGAGGACAAGCTATTGGAATAATTTTTGCCTGTGAAAAAAGATGAGTTATAAAAGGAATTTGAACTTCAATAGAATGTTCTTTTTCATGGGCTCTTGCAGATAAGAAAGTGCCTATTTTTTTATAAAGATATTCAACAGTTTCAGAATCTATTTCAACATTTCCCAAAGGAGTTTCCCAAGCACCTGAAGGATAAACAGAAATTTTATTCACTCCATAGTGATGAACAGCTCCAAAAATAATAAAAGTATCTGGAGCATTTTGTGGATCAATACTCATAAGAGCCTTTAAAGCCGTTTTTCCTGAAAAAACCCAACCAGCATGCGGAACTAAAGCCCCAACAGCATTTGGATCGACTGTTACTTTTCCAATGCTTTTTATAAGTTCTAATATCAATTCAGAACAGGAGGAAAAATCACGAGGATAAAACATATCTGCAACCGCACAAGACCTTATAGGCATAATAACCTCCAACTTTCAAACTCTCTTTTGTCTGTCATCACAAAATATAACGAAATTTTATTTTTTATCTTCCTTTTTTTCAAAAACAGACGAAGAAGAACTTGTAAATAAAAATTTCATTATATCATAAAATCTTCTTCCCCAACATATTTCATCATGAATACCATTTGGGTCTTCTACATATTTCAAATTTTCATTTAATGAATAGCCTTTTTTCATCAAAATATTGACAAAAACTCTACAGAAATTGACAGGATTGTAAATTTCCTTTAATGTATCATCAATAAGATAAGAACCGCCACCTTCTTGAAGTCCCATATCTATCCAAAGTTTTACATCTTTCGAAGCAGCAATATTCCAATTTCTTGCATATTCAAGCATAATTCCAAAATCCCACCAAAAAGAACTTGACAATGCCCCAAATTTTGAAAAAGCGTCAAATCTTGTTCTTGCAGCTTCCAATGTCAAAATACCACCAAGAGAAGAACCCATTATAGCAGTATTTGCTCTATCTCCTAAA
This sequence comes from Candidatus Xenobia bacterium, assembly GCA_045114665.1. Taxonomy (GTDB): domain Bacteria; phylum Vulcanimicrobiota; class CADAWZ01; order CADAWZ01; family CADAWZ01; genus CADAWZ01. Next base: position 7,409 of record JBGUKW010000206.1, read on the forward strand.
ATTCTATATTTTTTTTCAAGAAATGGCTTCAATTCATCTGTAATAAACTGCAAATATTTCTGAGAACCTCCACCATTTTCAACCAAAGCATCATAAGTTGGTGTAAATTCATATTCTCTTTTACAAAGATGAGTTATGCCAACTACTATCATTTCAGGAATAGCTCTTTCTTCATACAATCTCTGCATCACAATATCAACATTCCATTTCTTATGCCAATTTCCAACAGTCGAAAAAATATTCTGTCCATCGTTCATATATAAAACAGGATATTTAGCTTCTGAAGCATGATATCCAGGAGGAAGTAAAATATAAATATCTCTTTCATTATTTAATATTTCAGACTTAAATTTTTCAGTTATAATTTCATTAACCATTATAAAAACTCCAATTATCTATTATTTGATGATATACCTAAAGCCATTTTATCAATCCAAAATGTGCCAGTTTTTTGAATATCTGATCTAGGGGCAGCAAACTCTATATAAGGTGCAAAATCTTCCTTTTGTAATGAATCTACATTTTCCTTTCCAGAAAAATCAACTGGTCTAAAATCACCAATATTTATTTTATATGAATCCCATTTTGTCGAAATATTTACATTTCTAACAAAAAAAATTTCTGGCTTAGAAGCACAACCTATTGCAACTGCAAGCTCCATAGGTTTATCTGCTCTTGCCATAAATGATATATATGTCAAATCCCTTGTTTCATAAGCTGTTGTTTTGACTCCAATATTTTTTTTCTTTGAAGTAGTATAATCAACTTGAAGACAGCCCAAAGAATCTTTTACCAAGTTATCATCAAAAAGAACTGTATGTTCGTAAGCTCTGACAGAATCATTTGGACTAAAATACAATAGAGGAGAATCAAAATCATTTGTCTTTACATATTTATAATCATTAGATGGTGGAACAATTCCGCCTTTTACTAAAGTATAAGCAAAGGCTAAAAAAAAGACGATAATAAATATAAAAATAGTATAATTTAAAACTTTTGCAAGATATGTCTGCATAAAAACACCTATTCAAAAGAAAATTTAA
>JBGUKW010000207.1:0-13431 GCA_045114665.1 Candidatus Xenobia bacterium
ACCGTAATGCCCCTAAATTTATGAACTGCACCCAATTTTTAGTACAAAACTAAAAAGGAGGTGCAGTTCTATGAGTAATAAAAAATATTCAGATGAATTTAAATTGAAAATAGTAAGAGAATATTTAAATTCAAATTCAAACTTGAAATATTTATCAAAAAAATATAATATAGATTATTCTCAATTTAGAGAATGGGTAAATTTATATAAAAATAACGGTCTTAATGGAATTATCGAAGTTAATAAAATTTACGATGGAAAATTTAAAATAAAAGTCGTTGAACATATGTTAACGAATAAATTATCGGTGCGTAAAACTGCTTCAGTATTTGGAATTCATTCTCATTGTACAGTATCTAAATGGAAGGAAAAATATATTAAAGAAGGTAAAGAATCTTTATTAAAAAAATCACGAAAAAGAGAAATTAAGATTGTGAAAAATAATAGAGATAAAAAAGAAAAAAAGTCTAATGAAGAATATTCATCATTAGACTATAAACAGCTTCAAAAGAAAATAAAATCTTTGCAAAAGAAAATAGAGTCTTTAGAAACTGAGAACGCTTACTTAAAAAAATTAAAATGCCCTAGTTCACCAGCGGAGAAAATTACAGAAAGAGAAAAAGTTATTGTAATTTTGGAACTAAGGCAAACATATCCGCTGAGACTGTTATTAAAGTGTAGTAAAGTTTCCAAAAGTAACTTTTATTATCACCTTAAAAAACTTCAAGAAGAAGATAAAGATTCAGTTATAAAAGAAGAAATATTGTCTATTTTTGAAGTTAATAATGGTTGTTATGGATATCGTAGAATAACTTTAGAATTAAAGAATAGAGGCTATAAAATCAACCATAAGAAAGTAAGGCGATTAATGAAACTAATGGAATTAAAATGTAGTATAAGAGCTAAAAAGTATAATTCATATAAAGGTACAGTAGGCACAGTAGCTTCTAATATTATTAATCGCAATTTTGTAGCTGAAGCTCCAAATCAAAAGTGGACAACAGATGTAACGCAATTTCTCGTTGGTGGAATAAAGTTGTATTTATCTGCAATATTAGATATGTATAATGGCGAAATAATAGCCTATGATATATCTGAACATCCTAATTTAGAGCAAGTGATGAGAATGCTTGATAAAGCCTTTGAAAAGATTGATGATAATACAAATTTGATTCTACATTCTGATCAAGGTTTTTTATATCAGCATGAAAAATATCAGAAAAAGTTAGAAGAAAAAGGAATCATACAGAGTATGTCAAGAAAGGGAAATTGTCTTGACAATTCTCCAATAGAAAACTTTTTTGGTATATTGAAATCAGAATTTTTTTATGAACATAAATTTGATGATGTAAATGAATTTAAGGTAAAATTGGAAAATTATATTTATTATTATAATAATGATAGAATAAAAGAAAAATTAAATGGACAAAGTCCTGTAAAATACAGAATTATGTTCAATCAATAATTTTATAAAAGTACTAAATTTGGGGTTCACTTCATCATTTATGGGGAGTATGTCAACATAAATTGAAGAACAACAAAAAAGCAAATTGCCTATCCGCCTTTGACGAATCTATAAAAATAATATCTAAAATTTAGAGGAAAAATTATGCAAAATAATTATTTAAAAATACCAACAGGAAGCAAACAAGAAAAAGCTGTTTTTTATTATGATTTTACTTGTCCAGCTTGCCATAATAAAATTTTACTCGGAACAGATGGTGGCAGATATGGAAATATAGGCGATTTCTCTTGTATTCATTGTGGAGAAAAATATCATGCAACAGATGACGATGCACCTTCACCTAATAACCTCTATATTTGGAGTGATAAATATGGTAAAATGACATTAAAGGAAACAAAAAAATGACACAGACTGAAAGACTTAATTATATACTCAAATATTTAATAGGTGAATTGGATTATCCAAACAATAAAATGCAAATTCCTTCTTCTTACAAGGAAAAGCGTTTTTTGATGAAATCACTTTTAAATATTCGTCCTCCTAAAGAAATTTCAGATGAATTTATTAAAGTTCAAGATGAGTTTTTAAAGAATGAAGCCGAAGAAAAGGGAATAATTGATGTTTATTCACTTCCAGCAAAAGATAAGCTCTCTGTTTGGCAGGGAGATATAACAAGGTTAAAAGTTGGTGCTATTGTAAATGCTGCAAATAGTGAAATGCTAGGTTGTTTTCAAGCAGGGCATATGTGTATTGACAATGTGATACATACAGCTTCAGGTGTTCAACTGAGAGAAGAATGTTTTGCTTTAATGAAAGAAAAGAGAAGAACATTTAATGATCCTAATTATGTTGAGCCGACAGGAAAGGCTATGATAACAAAAGGGTATAATTTGCCTGCTGAATATGTAATCCATACTGTCGGTCCTATTGTCTATGGCAATTTGACAGAATCATTAAAAAATGATCTTGCAAATTGTTATAAAAGTGTCCTATCATGTTGTATTGAAAGTAAAATAAAGACAGTCGCTTTCTGTTGTATTTCTACAGGTGTTTTTCATTTTCCAAATGAGGAAGCAGGGAAAATAGCGGTCAAAACAGTTAAAGAGTTTTTGAAAAAAGATTCTTTTATTGAAAGAGTTGTTTTCAATGTCTTTAAAGATATTGATTTGGAAATTTATAATAATTTATTGTAGATGTTTAGTGGGGTTTATTATATTGGCAGAGCTTGAAAAACTTAGAAAACAAATTGATGAAATTAGTCTTGAAATTTTAAATCTCTTAAATAAAAGGGCCGAAGTTGTAAAAAAAATAGGTCTTGAAAAAGAAAAATTGGGAATAGAAATTTGTAATCCATTGAGAGAAGATACATTAAATGCAATTTTATGCAAAAATAATAATGGTCCTTTTTCAAATGAAGCTATAAAAAGAATTTTTAAAGTTATTTATGATGAATCAAAAGATATTCAGGTAAATAAAGATAAAAAATGTTTGAATCTAAAAATAGACTTAGGAAATGAAATTTTTATTGGAAAAGATTGTCTTCCAATCATGATTGCTGGACCTTGTTCCGTTGAATCTGAGGAACAGATTGACAAAACTGCTTTTTTTGTTTCTGAAAGCGGTGTAAAAATTTTGAGAGGTGGGGCATATAAACCGAGAACTTCTCCATATTCTTTTCAAGGACTTGGAGAAGAAGGTTTAATATTGTTAAATAAATATGCAAAGAAATATGGTATGTTGTCTGTTTCTGAAGCAACTACAATAGAAAATTTAAAATTTGTTGAAAAATATTGTGATATAATACAAATTGGGGCAAGGAGTATGTATTCTTATCCACTCTTAGAAGCTGTGGGAAAACTTAGAAAGCCTGTCCTTTTAAAGAGGCATTTTTCGGCTACTATTAAAGAATTATTGCTTTCAGCCGAATATATACGAAAAGGTGGAAATAAAAATATAATTCTGTGTGAAAGAGGGAAAAGAACATTTGAAACAAGTACAAGAAATACACTTGATATTTCATCTATTCCTATTTTAAAAAAAGAATCATAATATCCAGTTATTGCTGATTTAAGTCATTCTGCAGGACGAAAAGATATTTTAACTTCTCTTTTAGGAGCAGTATTTGGGAGCGGTGTTGATGGTGTAATGGTAGAAACTCATATTAATCCTAATGAAGCACTTTCTGATGGAAATCAACAGATGGATAAAAATGAATTTTTGGAATTTATGAAAATTTTTCAAAAATTTTTAGATTTAGGTATTTAACATTTTTATTTTTTTTGCTATAATATACGGAGTTTTTATTTTATTTATTTTAAAAGAGGTTTTAAAATGGTAAATTATAAAGATTTAGGCTTAGTAAATAGCCGTAACATGTTCAAAAAAGCTATTGATGGTGGCTTTGCAATTCCAGGTTACAATTTTAACAATATGGAACAGATTCAAGCTATAATCAGAGCTTGTGCAGAAACAGATTCTCCTGTTATTCTTCAAGTTTCAAAAGGTGCAAGAGAATATGCAAATCAGACATTGCTTCGTCATATGGCCTGTGGAGCAGTTGAGATGGCAAGAAAAGATTTAGGTTCAAATATTCCAATCGTTCTCCATTTAGATCATGGTGATTCTTTTGAAATTTGTAAATCATGTATTGAAACAGGTTTTTCATCTGTCATGATTGACGGAAGTGCTCATTCATTTGAAGATAATATCGCTCTCACAAAGAAAGTCGTTGAATTTGCTCATGATCATGATGTTACAGTTGAAGGTGAACTCGGAGTATTGGCAGGAATTGAAGATGAAGTTTCACATGAAAAATCTCATTACACAAAACCTGAAGAAGTAGAAGAGTTTGTTTCAAAAACAGGTGTTGATAGCCTTGCAATTTCAATAGGAACTTCACATGGTGCATATAAATTTAAAGTAAAACCAGGTGATCCACAGCCAAAACTTCGTCTTGACATTCTCGAAGAAGTCAAAAAGAGAATCCCTGGATTCCCAATCGTTTTACATGGTGCTTCATCTGTTCTTCCAGAATATGTTGATATAATCAACCAGTTTGGTGGAAAGATGGACAATGCTGTTGGAGTTCCAGAAGATGAAATTCGTAAAGCAGCAGCAAGTGCTGTTTGTAAAGTAAATATTGACAGTGATGGAAGACTTGTCATGACTGCTATAATTAGAAAAGTATTTGCAGAAAAGCCATCAGAGTTTGACCCAAGAAAATATTTAGGTCCAGCAAGAGCAGAATTGATCAAGATGATTTCTCGTAAGAACAAAGAAGTTCTCGGATCAGCTGGTCATGGTGCAGAAATATTTGCAATGGAATAATAATTTAAATAGATAATTTAACAAATACACCTTGAAATTGTATTATTTCAAGGTGTATTAATTTTTATGTAGTTGAATTATTTATCATGTGTTGAAGATTTAAAGCCTCTTCTTTATTTTCAATCAAAAACCTTACAAGAGGCTTTTTTTTCGCCTTTTTTTCTATTTTAAAAATTTCTTTGAATCCACTACCATGTTTCAATGATTTTATTTTTAATATGTGTTCTATATCTTTTTTTGAATGTAAATCTTTTAAAATTTTGTATTCAATCCATCTAGCCATGGCTTCTCTACAAGGTTGATCATCTGTAAATAATTTCTGTTCATATAAAAATGCATGCATCAATTCGTGAGCGATTATTGCCTTAAATCTTTTTATAGGAAGTCCTGACATTATATAAATCATGTGATATTTTTCATTTATCATCTTTTGAGAATGGTATTTTCCTAAATTTTCTTCCTTCCAAGTAAAATTTAGAAAATCTTTTTCTCTCGATTTTACAAGTTCAAGAACAACAGGATTTATAACAACTATTGAATATCTATCGCTTATATATTCATTTGTGATACTTAGTATTTTTTTCCCAATATTCAAATTATTTATAAAGGGATATTTATCTTCATCAAATCCATCTGTTGTTATTGAAAATTCTTTTCTACCTGATATTATGTAATCGCAGGTACGGACAAATGTAGTAAAAATATTTTTTATTATTTTTGTACAAAATTTTATCATTTAAAATAAAAAAAACCTGTCAGAGATTATTTTTAAATAAAATAATCTCTTCAGGTCGTGTCGTCATAATTTGTTTTTCACTATTCTTCTTTATCTTTCTTGTCTTCTTTATCTTTTTTGATTTTCTTCTTTGTTGGTACTTCACTTGCTCCTTCGGCTTTTAGCTTGTATTCCATAATATCAGCGATTCTACCAATATCGTCCAATCTGTCTTGTATTCCGATAAGAGTCATAACGATAAATGCCAATGCAACAGCTACAACACAATAAAATATTATTTGATACATTTTATCCTCTCTTATAAATAAAAAACTTCAATATATTATTCTTCAAGTAATTATTTTCTTCCTTCAGTTTCTTTAAACTGAAGGTAAATTTATTTAAATGTTGAAAAAAAATATTTTATTAATGTTTTTTCTTTGCTTATTTTTAGCAAAAGAAAGGAATTTGAAATTGAAAAAAATAGACGGGTTTTTAAGGCAATTAATAGATTTAGAAGGCTCTGATTTGCATGTTGCAGCTGGAAGTCGCCCAATGATACGAAAAAATGGTATACTTGAGCCTACAGATTTTCCGTATTTGACAAATGGAAATATATATGAATTGATGCAGGAAGTATTGACACCTGCTGAAATTCAAAAGTTTACTTCAAATGCTGATTTAGATTTTGTATATCAATCTAGAGAATTAGATCAAAGATTTCGTTCAAATGCTTTTTACCAGAAAAATGGAATTTCTATGGTTTTTAGATGGATTAAGAGAGATATTCCAACACTTGAAGAATTGGGATTTTCTGAAGCTGTAAAAAAATTGACGAGATTTCACCAAGGAATTGTTTTGGTAACTGGACCGAGTGGTTGTGGAAAAACAACGACTATGGCAAGTTTAATTGACATAATAAACAAGGAGCGTTCACTTCATATAATAACAGTAGAAGAACCCGTGGAATATATTCACAGAAATAAAAATTCTCTTGTTATTCAGAGAGAAGTTGGCAAAGATGTTGATTCTTTTCAAACTGCATTAAAAGGTGCATTGAGAGAAGACCCTGATGTAATAGTTATTGGAGAATTGAGAGATTTAGATACAATATCTTTGGCAATAACAGCTGCGGAAACAGGACACCTTGTTTTTTCAACAATAAACACAAATAGTGCTATACAAACTATTGATAGAATCATTGATTCATATCCGTCTGAACAACAATCACAAGTAAGAGTTATGTTCTCTGAATCATTAAAAGCTATAATATCTCAACAATTGATCCAAAATACAGATGGCACAAAAATGGTTTGTGCTTATGAGTTATTGATAGGTAATAGTTCTGTTTCTAACTTGATAAGAGATTCAAAACAGTATCAGATTATAAATAACATGCATACTGGTAAGAAACAGGGCATGCAGTTGATGGATTCTTCACTTCTCGATTTAGTTATAGCTGGATCGATTACCTTAGAAGTAGCTCTTGAGAGATCACAAAATCCAAGTGGACTTGAAGATAAATACAAAGCATTAAAACAGCAATCTTAAAATTTAAGGAGTTCATATTATGTTTAAAAATTTATTTGGCATGGGAGGAAGCTCTCGTCAACAGCAACAGCAACCACAGCCGACAGAACCAAAAGAGCCAAAATATGCTCCTATAAATAATGCTTCGCAACTTGTTGTAAGAGACAATGCCTATGATTTTCAAAAAATGTCTTCAGCTTCTAATAAGAAAGACAAAGATGAAGAGCCAATTTTAGTAAAACCTTCTGAAAGAAAATCTATAGAAGTTGAATTAGATAACTTTACAATAAATGAGCTTTTGACTAAGATGGTTCAATTAAAAGCCTCAGACTGCCATTTTGAAACAGGTTCTCAGCCAATATATAGAATCAATGGAGATATGGTGTTTACCAATCTTCCTATAATAACACAAGAAGTAGCAGAAAAAATACTATATCCAATGATAAACGAAAGTCAAAAACAGATATTTTTAAAGACTGGAAGTATTGATTTTTGTTATGAAATACCTAAATTAGCAAGATTTAGGGCTAATTTTTTGCGTCATAGAAGGGGTATGGGGGCTGTTTTTCGTATAATTCCAAGTAAAATTCCAACTGTTGAAGAATTGCAACTTCCTGAAGTTATAAAAAATATAGCTAAATTTGATAAGGGAATAATATTGGTTACAGGACCGACTGGAAGTGGTAAAACAACAACTATGGCTGCTATTATAAATTATATAAATAGTAACCGTAAGGCACATATCATAACAATTGAAGATCCTATTGAATTTACACATACTCCAGTAAATTGCCTTATTTCACATAGAGAGATAAGACAACATGCCAAATCTTTTAATACTGCATTAAAGGCAGCATTGAGAGAAGACCCAGATGTAATTCTTGTTGGTGAGTTGAGAGATCTTGAAACAATTTCTTTGGCATTGACAGCAGCTCAAATGGGTGTTCTTGTCATGGGGACACTTCACACTAATAGTGCAACAAAAACTATTGACAGAATGATAGATGTATTTCCACCTAAACAACAGGAACAAGCGAGAATACAGCTTTCACAGACTTTGAGGGCTATAATTGCTCAACAACTACTAAAAAGAGCAGATGGAAAGGGCAGAATTGCAGCTTTGGAAATTTTGATAAGTAGTTTGAGTTTGGCAAATATAATCAGAGAAGGAAAAACTCCTCAGATTCCAAGTTATATAACTATGGGAAAAAATCAAGGTATGCAATTTATGGATAATGTTCTCATTGACTATGTAAAAAGAAATATAATAACAAAAGAAGAAGCCTTGCTCAGAATGAATGATCCAAAACTTTTTGAGCGTGCAGGTATAAAAATTAACTGAGTTGATTAAATATGTTAAAGATTGGCGATAGAATTTTTGAGAGCAGAATTGTTGGAGCTCCACTTGCAGGAGTAACAGACCTTGCTTTTAGAAAAGTTATACGAGGATTATATAATGGACTTGTCTGTGCTGAAATGATAAGCAGTCAAAGTCTTGTAAGATGTAAATCAAAACTTCCCTATGCTAAACAGATAATAAAAGAATGTGAACCAGCTTCTTTTCAGCTTTTGGGAAGAAGCTGTGATTTAATGGCAGAATCTGCAAAAATTTTACAAAACCTTGGAGCAGAGCAACTTGATATTAATATGGGGTGTTCTGTTAGAAAGGTTTTGAGACAAGGTGAAGGGGCTTCTCTTTTGGCTGAACCTGATTTGGCAATAGAAATAATGAAATCAGTAGTAAATGCTGTAAATATTCCTGTTACTGTAAAGATAAGAAAGGGAATTGATAAATCTTCTGAAGGAGCTTTAAAAATTGCACTATCAGCCCAAGATTGTGGAATAAGAGCAATAGCTATTCATGGAAGAACTGCTGAACAGATGTATTCAGGAGAATCAGATTGGGAGTTTATATCAGATGTCAAAAATAAAATTTCAATTCCTGTCATTGGTAATGGCGATATAAGAACACCTGAAGAAGCTGTTGATAAGTTAGAGCAAAGTGGCTGTGATGGGGTCATGATAGGAAGAGGAATTTTAGGTAATCCATGGATATTGCGAGATAGTGATTTATTGGATCACAAAATTCCACTCGTACCTGTTTCTTCTGATGAAAAATTTGAAATAGCAAACAAACATTTTGATTTTGAAATAGAGGTAGATGGTGAAGATTCAGGTTTTAAAAAGATAAGAAAGCATTTGAGTTGGTATATAAAGGGCATGCCAATGGCTTCAGTTATGAGAGATATTATTTTTCGTACTCGTAAAGTTAAGGAACTTAAAGAGAAATTTGCTAAATATTTTGATTTTGTCAAAGAGTTTGAAATTGAATATGCAAAAGAGAAGTTGAGTTTATTTAATGTTGAACAATTATTTCAACAATATTTAAATTAACGCCTTGTGCTAGTTAATTTTTCGTAATATAATAAATAAAAGTGAAAAAAAGTTACACACTTAAAATTTTTATCTTGACATATTTAAAAAAAAGTGCTATATTATTTAAAGCAATTATGGGGTAGTAGTTCAGCGGTAGAACGTCGGTCTCCAAAACCGAATGCCATGGGTTCAAATCCTGTCTGCCCCGTATAATAGCGATCATAGATTTATCTATGATCGCTTTTTTTTCTTTTCCCAATAAAAAAAGACCGCAAAATTTTTCATCTTGCGGTCTTAATTTTTAGTTTTTTAATTTTTTCTTCTACGTCTTGACTTCATTTTTTTGTCTTTTGGAGCCACATGCTCAGTTTCGGCTTTCTTCTTAGCTTCTTCTTCGGCTTTACTTTCTCTCTGTCTTTCTCTTTCTACTAGTTTATTCTCTTCCTTATTACTTCTTTGTCTTTCTTCTTTGCCTTCTTCTTTCTCTTCTTCTTCTTCTTCCTCTTCCTCTTCTTCTTCTTCTTCCTCTTCCTCTTCTTCTTCTTCTTCCTCTTCTTCTTCCTCTTCTTCCTCTTCTTCCTCTTCCTCTTCCTCTTCCTCTTCTTCCTCTTCCTCTTCTTCCTCTTCCTCTTCCTCTTCCTCTTCTTCCTCTTCTTCTTCTTCGTCGTCATAAGAAACAGTTCCAGAAGTTTCAGGGGTAGGAGGATATATTAAATTCATTTCTGTTTCAAGATCAAAAATGTGCATTTTATCCATATCGAGGCATACATCAATTTCATCACCAAGTTTTACTGCTGAATGAGAATCAACTCTTGCAACAAATATACTTTCCCCGACTTTGATATGGAGCATTATTTCTGAACCCATAGGTTCTGCCACTTCAACAGTACCATGCAATTTATATTTTTTGATTCTTTCTGAAGCAAATCTTATATCTTGTATATGTTCGGGTCTTATTCCAAATATCAATTTTTTACCTTGATATTTTTTCATATTTTCTCTTTTTTCTTCAGGGATACTTATTTTTGTCTTTTCTGTCTCTATAAATTCTCCATTTTTACCTATTACAGCATTTGAAAAATTCATTGAAGGACTTCCAATAAAACTTGCAACAAATTTATTAGCAGGGAAATCATAAAGATGTAAAGGAGTGTCAACTTGTTGAACAATACCATCTTTGAGAATGACAATTCTGTCTCCTAAAGTCATGGCTTCTGTTTGATCGTGTGTTACATATACTGTAGTTACTCCAAGTTTTTTATGTAACTTCTGTAATTCTGCCCTCATTTGAACTCTTAATTTTGCATCAAGATTACTCAATGGTTCATCCATTAAAAAAACTTTAGGTTTTCTCACGATAGCTCTACCCATGGCAACACGCTGACGTTGACCACCTGACAACTCACCAGGTTTTCTGAGAAGTAAATCTTCTAATCCAAGAGTTTTAGCAGCTTCATTTACCCTTTTGTCTATATCTTCTTTTGAAAATTTTCTCAATCTCAATCCAAATGCCATATTTTCATATACATTCATATGAGGATATAGGGCATAGCTCTGGAAAACCATTGCTATATCTCTATCTTTAGCAGAGACATCATTTACAACTTTTCCATCTATATATATTTTGCCATTTGTTATGTCTTCAAGACCAGCAATCATTCTCAATGCTGTTGATTTTCCACAACCTGAAGGACCGACCAATACAAGAAATTCACCATCTTTTATATCAAAAGATAATCCTTTTATTACTTTTACTTCTCTCTTTTCTGAACTGGGTTTCCAAAATTCCCACCAAGATTTTTTCAAAGGTTGTGAACCGATATAAGTCTTCTTTACTTTAACTAATTTGACACTTGCCATTTTGAATAACCTGCCAATTATTTATTATGATTTTATATTATTCTATTTTGTGTTTTTACAAAAATACCTTTAGAAATTAGTAAACTAAAAATAAATGATATAAGTCTTCCCATTTTCTATAAGTTGGAATCATAAAATTCTCAATTATTTCATTTTTTGTTTTTTCTGGCATCAATTTTGTAAGACGGTTTGCTATTTCATCTACATTTAACTTTCCAAATGAGAGTAGATATAATTGTTTTTCAAGTTCATCTGTTATTGTTTCATATTCATTAGATGTTATATCCAATATGAATCCTTTGCAGTCATCTGTATATTTAGGACTCATCGTTACTCTTGTTGGATATGAATTTTTAAAATCTGAGGGATTTAAATCATCTAATCTACAGCCGTTTTTTACTTGTTTCATTTTGAAATATGGCTCAATCATCAACATCTTCATTATTAGCCTGTTATAATATACAGATCTTCCTCCATATAGATGGCGTTCTAAATGGAACAAGATATCTTCATAAGGCATATTTCTGATTATTCTATCATATTCATTATTTATTTCATTATTGGCCTCTAATCTCATTTTTAGGATATCTTCTTCTTTCAAACCTTTTGGAATACATGAAACAGTATCACAAGTAACACCTGTAACCCATTCTGTATCAATTATATCAAGTCCATAATCTTCTACATGTTCTCTTATGGCTGTTTTTGGATATGGACATAAATGGGGAAGGAATATTTCGACAAATCCAGGAGCCTTATTTATCAATTTTTTCATGAATTCAAGAGACTTCCTAAATTTTTCATAAGTGTCGAAAGGAGCTGATAAAATCAAATTTCCACAAATTATTATTGGCTTCTTTTTGTATATAAGTTCTACCGCATCTTCTATTTCTTTTGTTGTAATTTTTTTGTTGTAGGCTTTTAATGTTTCATCTAATCCACTTTCTATGCCTATTTGGATTCTTATCAAGCCTGCTTCTTTTAAACAATCAATCAGTTCGGGATGTTTATTTATTATATCAACTCTTCCCTCACAATAAAGTTTAAAATCCAGTTTTTTCTTTTTCTTTTCTTCTATTAGACCTTCGCAAACTTCTTTTACTCTCTTGACATTTGCGATAAATGTATCGTCGCCTATTTTTACAAAAGTTTCTCCATGCTCAGCAATTCTGATTATATCAGAAATAACTCTTTTAGAGCTGAAATAGCGATATCCTTCTGGCATAACTTTTGTACAGAAAGCACAGTTAAATGGGCAACCTCTTCCAGAAAGATACATGTTATTTGCTTTATTTCCAGATAATGAATAATCAAGTTGAGGAAGATCATCTAAATTTTCTATGATTTTTGCAGGAGCTGTCAGACATATTTTGTCATGATCTCTATAATATATGCCAGGAACTTTTTTGACATCTCCTTCTCCCCTTATTATAGCTCTGCAAAAGTCTCTAATAGAATATTCCCCTTCTCCAATTGAACAGTAGTCAAAAACTTTATATTCGAGTATTTTTTCTTTTTCAATTGTAGCAAGTGGTCCTCCTACTATAAAAGTAGTATTTGGGAGCCATTTTCTCATTTTTTCAGCCAATTTTACGGTAATATGTATATTGTCAGAATCTACAGAAAAACCAATTACTTTTGGAGCTTGAGAGGCAAAGAAAGTTCTTCTGAGATCGGCTTTTATTCCAAAAATATCATTAGATGTGAGACATCTTATTTTAAAACCATCTTGCTTTAATACCGTGCCTATAGATAAAATTCCAATAGGAGTAATATTTGATACAAAAGACTCAAAAGTTACAGATAAATATATCAACATTACATCTTGTTTTTGTATTGGATTTCTAATCAAATTTTTTAAAAACATTTTTAAAGCCATTTTGATTCTGCTACTCAAAATGTGATTAAATATACTCACATAATGGAATTGAAATCCTCACGGATATTTCTTACTGCTTCTTTTATTTATTCTAAATATTAAATTTAAAATAAATATTTTGCGTGTATGCTTTTGTAGATATTAATATCATACTACTCACAAGTTCTTGTACACTCCACAGTCGTTAATTCCCGAATTAAAAGCCTTCGGTACATATCTACAGTTGCGTGATTATGCTATTCTGTAGATTTTTGCATCTCTCAAATTAAGACTTGCATT
>JBGUKW010000208.1:0-5464 GCA_045114665.1 Candidatus Xenobia bacterium
TCATCAAGTAACAGCTCCTGTTGGACAACAACAGGCAAGAGTTGCAACAGCTCCTGTTGCAACAAGACCTGCTACTACAACAACAGCAACAGTAGCAAGACCTGCTACTGCACAGCAACCAACAGTTGTAAAAAAATAAGCAGTAAATTAGGATATTAAAATAAAAAAAATCCCTCCCCAAAAATTGGGGAGGGATTTTTTTATGTTTTATCCACTTTAAAAGCTGTTATTTAACGATTGTATCAATTAAACTATAGCCTTTCTGGCATTTATAAACTACATTAACTCTTCCAGTTGCTGCATTTACAAAAACCGAGAACCCATGTCCTCTTGACTCCATATCCATTATGGCATCTTTGACATAAATCGGTTTAGGATTTACCCGTCTTATGAGTTTAACATCTTCTTCGAGACCTACATCTTCGAAGTCTTCGTCATTCTCTTCATCTGCATCACCAAATACAGGAATACCATCAGGTACTTCATACGGGACATTTTCGAGAGCTTTTACAGGTTTTCTTGTTGTTTTTTCTTTCTGCTTACGAAGCTGTTTTTCTAATTTTTCGATAGCACTATCAAGCGAGGCATACATGTCTGCAGTCTTTTCCTCAGCTCTAAAATTGGCATTATTTGTGTGAATATTAATTTCAGCAATATGCCAACTTCTCTCTGTGCTGAAAGTAACATCTGCCGAAATAATCGAGTCAGAATATTTTTTGAGCTTGCCGAGTTTTTTGTCGGTATAGTCTCTCAATGCTTCGGTTACTTCAAGATTTTTTCCTTTTACCGTAATTTGCATACGCAAACCCCCTTTTTCCTTTTAATTGCCATTATTGGAAAAACACACTTTATAATTTCTACTACTTTTTTTTATATCCTTTCAAAAATTTTTATTTATTAAACCTAATTTAAATTAATGAATATTATTAAATTCTTCAAATAATATACCATTTTCTAGATCATTTAAATTATATAATCTATCTAAAACAGAAAATGTCTCTCTCAAATTGCCTTTTGCAGATTCCCAACCTTTACCATCTGTTATCCAAATAAATTTTACTTTTGGATTTTCCCTTGCCTCTTCAGTAAGCATTTTAAAAGATCTAGCAGTTTCGTTTAATTTTGATCCACCTGTTGAATAAAAATTTGTTTCTATCAAATATATAAAATGATCTGTTTTTACGACAAAATCAAATCTCTTTGTAGAGGTACCACTTCCTGAAATACTGTCAAGAGAGATATTCCACTTTGACTCTATTTCTGTTAAATACATCTCCTTATAATACTCAGCCCCTGTCTTTTTTATAAATATTTCGACAAGGTCTTCCATTTGATGCCCACCTCTATTTTTTCTTCCATTACTGTCAAGTCCCGTCTCAACACCTGTTATATAATCAACAAGATTATTTATTTTATGACCTGACAATAAATCAAATAAACCTGTTTTTTTCATAAAATAGACATATTCATCAACAGAATACTTAATTTTTTTGAAATCAAATAAAAATGCTCCCCTATCATCTTGGGCATATATCTCATAATCCCTGACAGCAAGCAAAATAGGAATACATTTTAAAATTTGTGGATAACTAGATAATAAATTTTTAAAATCTCCCTCAATATTTTTTGATCCTATCAAAGAATTTAAAATATTGAGTTCAATCTTGATGGAATCAACATTTTTATAGACCTTTTCAAAGTCAACATAAAAACTATATTTATTTATACAATTCCTCATTGTAGAAAGCCAACTGTCAAAATCTCTCATAATTTGTGATAATAACCTCTCTCCCCTTTCGTTTGTCTGCAACACTGTTTATATTTCTTTTTACATCAATAACATCAATATTAAAATTACTATACAATTCATGAACAAGTTCTACATCATTATTTGACAACATCAAATAAACGCCTTTTTTAGAAAGTTTTTTAAACAATTTTGCAAGACGTTTATGGTCATCTAATGAAAAACCTGTTTTGGTGTAAGATGTAAAATAAGATGTATCTGAAACAGGTACATAAGGACTGTCAAAATAGACAAAATCACCTTTTCTAACTCTTTTACAAAATATTTCAAAATCAACATTTGAAATATCAACTTTTTTTAGATATTTGCTTATATTTCTAATATTAAGTTCATCTATTGAATTTATACCTGTTTTATTGTTATATGGAACATTGAATAAACCACTTGCATTCACTCTATAAAGCCCATTGAAACAGTGTTTATTGATCCAAATAAAAAGTGATGCCAATTCAACATCAAATATATTTTCAGATACTTTTTTGTTGTATAAATTTTTCAAAAATAAATAATATTCATTATCACAATCTACTGAATCAAAAGTATTTACAAGAGAAATCAATTTATCTGCATCATTTTTTATGCTGTCGTATGTATTTATTAACTGTGAATTTATGTCATTTATAAATGCCTTTTTATGCTTAAGTGAAAAAAGAACTGCTCCACCACCAACAAAAGGTTCAAAATACCTCTTAATATCTTTTGGCAATCTCAATTTGATTTCATCAATTAACTGTGTTTTTCCACCTGCCCATTTTATGAAAGGACTTAAAACTATATCTTTTTTCATCTATTATTCTTTCTTTTAATAAAATAATTAAGGATTGAATCTATAAAAAATTCAATCCGTGAAACAAAAATCCTATTATATAAAATGTGAAAATAAGATAATACAAAATAGGTAATAAAATCAACAAATGCCAAATTTTTATTTTTTCTGTCAAAAACGAATCATATTTTTTTATACATCTAGCAACATGAAATAATCCAACACCAACTAAAGCGGGACCAATGGCATAAGGTAACGCAAATTTCACAATAGTTCTAAAATCACATCCAAGCAAAGTTATAAATATAACAACAATTAATTTAATATTTTCATCATTTATTTTATTTATCCAAAAATAAATAATATCATTTAAAAAAGTGCTGTCAAAAACCACAAAGCCCCAGCAATAGCAATTTGATTAGCAGATTCCCAAAATAAACTTTTTATATAAACAGGGTTAAATTTATTCTAAATCTTATCTATAAAAATAAACAAGATTCCAAATACAAAATATGGAATCAATAAACTTTTACTTTTCTTTATAATAAAATCTTTAAATGATATATCTCGATTTTTTGTGACAAAACCAGATATAAAAAAACATTGGCATATGGAAAATATGTATAAAATAATCAAATTTACCACCAAAACCAACATGTCCCATAACCATAAGTATAATACCTAATGATCTAAATACATCAATGTATTCTATTCTGTCTATCCGTCTGCAGAATTATATGCTTTCACAATCCCTTTTTTGAGTTATCTATAAATGATTGGTCTTTGAGAGAAATAGTTACTCTGTTTTTCCATTCATCAATTCTTTTCCAGCATTCCATGCTTTACCAACTTGTTCACCTATTACATAATAGCCATACTGAAACTGATCAAAAAGAAGAGCATTTAATTTTTTAACATCTATTTTACCATTTTCAGACAAAACAGACTCTTCAACAGCAACATTTTCGATATTGCCAACAATTGCATGTAATTTTCCATCATCAAAAATACCATCGAGTTCACATTCCATAACAAGTGGAAATTCTTCTATAATAGGAGCATTTACATACTGACTTTTTACAGCATGAAAACCTGTTTTTTCAAATTTATCATCCATTTTATTAGCAGAGGCAATACCAAAGAAATCAACCTCTTTCATATGAGTTCTATCTCCAATACTTACAGTAAAAGCTCTTTGTAATTTTATATTTTTCGTTGTCTTATGTTCTGCTTCAAGAAACAATGCAATTTTTTCATAGTCACAAATCATCCCCCAAGCAGCTGTCATAACATCAACCTTACCATTTTCATCATAAGTTGCTATCATCAAAACTGGCATTGGAAATACAGCATTCATTGGACCTAAATTTTTTTTCATTTTTTAAAATCCTCTACTATTTATATAAAATTTTTCAAAAATATATAATAAATATTTTCTTGTTAAAAAAATAAATTCCCTTTTAATAATATCTCATTTAATCAAATATTTATTGTTTTTATTGAATTTGATTTAGTATAAGTATTTTATATTTAAGAAAATAAAAAAGTATTTTAGTAAAAAATTCACTAAAATACTTTCTATAAAAAATCTAAAGTTCTATTAGATATTCTCCTAATAAATTTACTTTTTAACTTTATCTTTTTTAACTTCTTTAACTTTCATTTTATCTTTGACATTAAAGCATTTAATTCCATTATTATTCACTAAATAAACAGTTGTAGGAATTCTGTCAACATAAAT
This sequence comes from Candidatus Xenobia bacterium, assembly GCA_045114665.1. GTDB lineage: Bacteria > Vulcanimicrobiota > CADAWZ01 > CADAWZ01 > CADAWZ01 > CADAWZ01. The sequence goes on from JBGUKW010000208.1 coordinate 4,315, forward strand.
AAACGAGGGTTCTTCTTGCTGAGCAACAGAAAAGCGTTTACTTTGTGAATTTACCAATTCAACTAAAGGAAGATTGCCTCTTACAGATAAGACAAGAAAAGAATCATTTGTAAGAGCAAATCCATAAATGCCTCTTTCTTTAGCAAGAATTTCAAGTGTTCCATCCTTTTTAATTACTGTTATAGAATCTTTTGACTTATCTTTACCTAAAGAAACTCTACATACAATATTTCCAAAAGCAACATCACAAAAAGTTATATGTCTTGTTGGAAATGTATAAACTATATGTGCTACTTTATCTTCTCCCATTCTCATAACATAAGAATGTTTTTCATTTCTTATTGAAAATAGAATAGAATTATTTGATTCAGGGAAAATATCATCTACTGCACAATGAAGAGAACTTTCACCTTTAACTTCCAATGCCTTAGGTGCAGATAATAATAATTCAGAAAAAGATACAAAAGGTTCAATTTCTTTTTTCTTAACATTTATAAATGTTGGAACTATGTCTTTCATATTTTTGTCTTTATCAAGATTTTGAAGACAAGTCGCAAGTGCTGAATCATCAACAAATCTCAAATATGAAGTACCAAAAACTGTTCCAAGCTTCATCTTTCTTATTATAGTTAATCCTGGTTCATTAACTTTTGGATTTTCCATTATCTTATCCCAATTACCAGATTCAATATTAAGAAGCCAAAGTTCTGTTGGATAACGAGAAAATGCAGCAGCATATTTTCCATTAGGACTAACAGCTACTATATCATTTTCAAATTTAAAAGGACAATCACCACTTTTTAAAACTTTTTTAGTCAATGGGTTATACAATACCCACTGAAGGTCTCTTGTTCGCTTATTTCCATCTCTTACAAGCATAAAGATATTTCCACTCTCTATGGCACAATCAGTTAAAGAAACATTTACGAATTTATTACCAATAGATTTCGTAATTTCCTTAGTAGTAACAGAGGTGTATGAAGCACAAAAACAAAAACCTGTTACCAAGAAGAAAAATGAAAAACAAATAACAAAAAAGACTAAAATTTTCTTACTCATGTAAAACTGCTACTCAAAATGTGATTAAATATACTCACATAATGGAATTGAAATCCTCACGGATATTTCTTACTGCTTCTTTTATTTATTC
>JBGUKW010000209.1:0-5848 GCA_045114665.1 Candidatus Xenobia bacterium
TCTAAAGGATTTGAAGGCATAACTATCCATTTTCCATTTGGAAGAAGAACAGATTTTATCTTATTCTTTGTAGAAGACCAAAATATTTTTTTATCAAGATTTTTCTTAAAAATACTCGGAAATTGTTTTATAAGTAAAGAATGAAGTTTAACAAAAAAATCTTTAAAATTATCAACAAAATATATGTTTTTCTTATATGAAAAACAACAAATCCTAATTTTTGAAAAATCATCACTAATAAAATTTTTAGAATTAATTGGTCTAACAGAAATGACGATATCTGTTAAAGAATTTGTGTCTTGAGATATTTTACTATTATCCATAAAATTTTAGTTCCTATAACACATTTTTGAAATTTATGTAATTATTATAATATAATACTATTTTTTAAAATATGCAGGAATTGAAATTATTTTATAAAATTTACTTTTTTATTTTTCAAAAAAATTAAATAAAAATCCTTTAAAAAAAATTGATAATATATTAATATTTAGACTTATTTTTTAATATGAGAAACATAAAACTTGTTATTGAATATGATGGTTCATTTTACTGTGGATTTCAAAAGCAAAAAAAAGATGGAATATTGACAGTACAAGATGAAATTGAGTATATACTAAACAGAGTATTAAAACAGGAAATCGAAACAATAGGTTCAGGCAGAACAGATAGTGGAGTTCATGCTTTAAATCAAGTTGTCTCTTTCAAATATGATGGAGATGTTACAACAAATGAAATCCAACGAGCATTAAATGCAATGTTACATGGCAAAATAATAATAAAATCATGTGAAGATGTTCCACTTAATTTTCATGCTCGATTTTCTGCAAAGAAAAGAACATATAGATATTATATTTTAAACAGAAAGTTATATCCTTCTATTGGGTATAACTATGTATTCAATCTAAGAGATAAACTCGATATAGATATAATGAAGCAAGGGGCAAAATTATTTATTGGTGAAAAAGATTTTTTGGCCTTTTCTTCCTCTACCGATAAAGATAAACCTACAATTAGAAAAGTATTTGATTCTAATGTTTATACAGGCAGAGAATTTATAGAAAAATATGGAAATATTGACATACCCATAAGAAATTCTTGGATTGAAGATCTCGTAATATATGAAGTAACAGCAAATGGATTTTTGAGAAGTATGGTCAGGCTTATGACAGGAACATTAATCAGAATTGGAAGAAAAAAAGGTAATATAAATGAAATAATAGAGGCGTTAAAAACAAAAAATCAAGCACTTGTTCACAATCCAGCCCCAGCCCATGCCCTATTTTTAACAAATGTTGAATATTAGAGCTTGTTGGTAAATTTTTCAGAGATCCTATCTCTTACTAACTCCAGCACCAGATATTTTGCTTCTTCCCTCAGCTATTTTTTCTATTTCTATCTTTGTTTTTATTGTATCTTTCAATGATTCAACATGGGAAATTACACCTACTATTTTCCCTTCACCTGCCAAACTATTAAGTACATAAAGAGCATTTGCCAAAGAATATTCATCAAGTGTAGCAAATCCTTCATCTATAAAAAGGGAATCTATCTTTATATTTTTTCTAGACATGCTTGAAAGTCCCAAAGCAAGTGCAAGACTTATCATAAAAGTTTCACCACCAGAAAGATTGCTTACAGGACGAACAATACCTCCTTGCTCTAAATCTTTTACATATAATGGCATATCTTCTTTCTTGGTTTTATAATCTGCATTATAAATAGAAAGAATATAACGACCACTTATTTTTTCAAGATACTTATTTGCATTTTTCAATAAAAAAGATAATGTTATTTTTTGTGCAAATCCTTGATATTTATCACCAGTAGCAGAACCGATAAGATCATTTAATTTATCCCAAGGATTTAATATTCTTTTTCTCTCTTCTATTTCTTCAAGAATCTTTTTTGACTGAAATTTTACCTTCTCATTATCTGATAAACGAAGATTAATTCCACCAATTTCAGTAGTAATATCTTTTATTTTATTTTCAAAAGACATTATCTCATTATCAAGAGAATTTACATCTATATCTTCACTAATTTTTAAAGAAATTTCATCTATAATATTTTTTACATTCTTTAAATTTTCTTTTTTTGAATTTAATTCAATTTTACTTTTTTCAAAAGATAATTTCATAGACGAATATCTTTTATCTAAATCTTCACTTAGTTGATTTAATTTATCTTCTTCTTTTTGAGGAGAACCCGAATATGTTTCATCATCTTCAAAAAGTTTTGATATTTTATTTTGTAAATTTTCTATATCAAAAGAAATATTCTTTACGGATTCATCCAATTTAGAATATAAATTTATATGTATATCCAAATTATTTTTCAATGATTCGATAGAAATCTGTTTTTCAGATAACTTTCTTTTCAAATCCTCAAAACACTTTTCATCTTGTTCTCTTGCTCTTTTTCGTTCTTTTAACAAAAAAATCGTATCATCGTCAAACGTTAATCCATATTTTACGAAATAGTCATTTAATTTCAAAGATATATTTTTTATATTATCCCCTATTTCAGAAATATTTTTTTCTAAACTGGAATTTTTAACTTTCATTTTTTCTATTTCATTCAAATAACTGCTGAATAAATCGCTATTTTTATCAAATTTTGAAGTTAAATTTTCAATTTCCAAATCAAGACTTTTTAAAGACGAAGAAATTAATTCTGTATTTTCTATATCTTTATTTATCTTTTCTATTTCTGTTAAAATATTTTCTGGGCATATATTAAGCTCTTTACAAATATTAACTAATTCTTTAGAAATCAAATTATATTTTTCAAAAAATGATTTCATATTTTTGTTCAAAAAAGAAACTTCTGTCTCAAATTTAGACTTTTTACTTATAAAATTTTGAAATTCTGCTTCCTTTGATTTCAAATTTGATTTCAATTCTTTCAATTTTAATTCATAAATTTCTGATTGTGGAATATTGCCAATAGCATAAGGATGTTCTAAAGAACCACAAAGTGGACAAGGTTTTCCATCTTGCAACTTTTTCCTTGCTTCATCATATTCCATTATATTATTTATAAATTTTAAAGAATTTTCAAAATTCTCTATATCTAATTCCAATCTATCTTTTTCAATTTTAGATTTTTCAAGTAGATATAATATACTTTTTAAATCATAAAGCCTACTTTCAATTTGTTTTCTTGAAGTTTCGATATTTAGTGAAAGTTCCTTCGTATTTTCATCATATTCTTTTGCATTGTTCAATTTTGTTAAACAATTTTTTAAATTAAACAATTTTTCTTGGACATCAAGCAGAGACAAATCATTATATTTTTCTTTTCTTTCAGTCTTTAAAATATCAATAGATGATTTTAAATTAGTATTTTCTTGTTTTAAATTTGATGATTCTATTTCTAATTTTTTTATGTTATCAAACGAAGAGTTTAATTCATTTTTTAATTTATTCTCTTTTTCTTTCTGCTCATTAAGTAAATCAAATTTTACTTCAATCAATTTAAATTCATCTAAAAGAGAATGATCTATTTCAGTTTCCCTTAATTTCAATTCCAAATCAGCTATTTTTTCTTTGAGAAAAAGAATATTTTCTTCAGCTATTTTTAAATCATTTTTCTGTCTTTCAATAACAGAATTTTCTTCACTCAAATTTTTCTTTTCTCTGTTTAAAAAATTTGTTTTTTCCTCAATAGATTTATTTTCTGCAAGAGCCGTTCTTATCTTATCCATTTTGGACTTGAAAAAAGAATCAAATTTTATTTTTTCATCTTGAACTTGCTGAAAATCAGATTCCTTTTTAGAAACAATCTCTTTATCATTTGCAATAGAAATTTCAAGTTCTTTTAATTTATTTTCTGATTCAAGCTTTTTTGTATAAACTTCTTTTAAATTTCTCTTATTTTTTATATCTTTTTCAAAACCTTCTATCAATTTTTCTTTTAAAATCAAATCGGATTTCAAATTATTCTCTTCTTCCTCTGTTAGTAATTTTAAAGAATTTTTCTTAGCTATTACCTCATCACACAATTTTTTCTCATATTGATATTTTTCATATACTTTAATTGAAATTTTTCTAAAAAAATCTGTTTTTGTTATCTTTTCAAGTATTTGAGTTTTATTATTTTTATCTGACTTCAAAAATTCTGTAAAAGCACCTTGTGCCAATAATACAGATTTTGTAAATTGTGGATAAGTCAATCCAATTTCTTCTGCTATTTTATCTGCATATTTCGAAGAACTACTCTCTTTTAATACAAGTTTTTTATCTCCATTTTCTTCTTTATATAAATAACAGACAGTGTCTTGAAGTTTACCTAAAGGATTTTTTCTTGCTCTTGCCTGCTCAAAACGAGTTAAATAAACAAAATCATTACATTCAAATTCAACTTCAGAAAAACAATCTCCAGTTCCCTTTGACATAATCTCATTTTCTGATTTTCGAGCAATCTCTCTTGGACTTCTCCCATAAATTCCTAAACACAGTGCATCAAGAATTGTTGTTTTTCCAGACCCAGTCGGTCCAGTTATAGCAAATATACCTGAATTAAATTCTTGAGAAGTAAAATCAATACTCCATTCGCCTTTTAATGAATTTAAATTCTTAAATTTCAATTTTAAAATCTTCATTTATTATTCTTCCGCAAAGATATTTTTTGTACTAATATTTCCAATTGTTTTATTATACCACAATATAAATGATATTTGCAAGATTTCTAAAAGGACATTATATATATAAATAGAAAAAAATAAACATAACCTCAGACAAACAAAAAGAAAAAAAGCATTTTTATAAAAGAAAAAATAAAAAACACATTACAAATGGAGGAAATATTTTTATGAACATAATAGACCAACTAAACAAATATATTGAAAACAGCAAAGAATTCGTTTTAGCAACTGTTGTTGAAGCAACAGGAAGCACACCAGCAAGAGCTGGATTTAAAATGATAATATCAAAAGATGATTTTGTTGGGACAGTTGGTGGTGGTTCACTTGAGTATAAAACAGTTTACCAAGGAAGAGAACAATTAAAAGAAAGAAAAAGCATATTAAAAGAATATGACCTAGCAGAAATAGGTATGACTTGTGGGGGTTGTGTAAAAGTGTTTTTTGAATATATGCCAGGTGGCAAAAATCTATATATTTTTGGTGCAGGACATGTTGCACAAGCTGTCAGCCCAATAGCTAATATGTTGGGATTCAAAGTAACTGTAATTGACAATCGTCCAGAAGTAGCTACAAAAGAAAATCACCCCAATGCTTATAAAGTCATCTGTTCTGATTTTAAAGAATATATTGAAAGCACCACATTTCCAGACAATTCTTATGCAATAATTGTTACAAACAAACATAAATTTGATGGTACTGTTTTAAATGCTCTTTGTAAGATACCTGAAAAATTTGTCTATATAGGAATGATTGGATCAATTCACAAAATTGGCTTAGTTATGGAAGATCTCAAAAACAATGGTGTTACTGATGAACAAATTGAAAAAATTTATACACCAATCGGACTTGATATAGGAGGAAATTCACCAGCAGAAATAGCCGTTGGAATTATGGCAGAAATCATAGCAATAGAGTACAAAAAACCAGCTCCACATATGAAAAATAAATGGGCAAAATCTAAAGAAAAATAAAATAACAGAAACAAAAAATGAACTACAATAGAAATGATATGTGAAGCTATGCTCGGCTAAAGACCGACCATCTTCTTGATTGGAAAGTGGCTATTGCTTCACAAGTCTAAGCCTCAGAAATGGGAGCTATGTTGAATTAGAAAACCATAAGGTTACTCACCCTCGGTTGTCGCCTTAGACCGTCGCTCTGAGTTTGCAAGTTAAGTTGGGAGGATAGCATTGAGGTCCT